>JAJQAZ010000031.1:0-45664 GCA_021203545.1 Tannerellaceae bacterium
GTTTTATCAAAAGAGAAGTAATTCTTCTTACCACAAAAACATAATCTCTCTACAAATTTAAAATTTTATTTTATATTTATCAACATTTTACTTTTATAAAAGTGAGAAAAATAAAACACAGTTTAGGACTTATTTTACGGTTTTCATGTAGTTTTTTAATTATTCTACATTAGACCGGATAAGACACAAACTGTGTTCCAAATAAGTATATAATGACAGCTCTGTTTATTTCAGCCCCGTAGCTTCCAGCCAGGTATTAGCCATTAACTGACGTCCGGGCAAATCAGGATGTACTCCATCGTATGCCCAATAGCGGGCAGGCGCCTGCTTCAATGCCGCATCAAAGGCAGCCTGGTAAGGAACAAATACAGCATTAAACTCACCAGCCAGTTTTTTTGCAACCTTCCGGTATTCATCAAAGGCAGTCCAACGGTGCTCTTCAATAGCCGAACCTCCTTTTACTATAAAAGGCTCACCAATTACCAACTGTATATTGGGAAACTTTTGTTTCGTATAGTGTAGCAATGCCCGGTAATCATTCTCATACGTTTCCACAGTTCCTTTATAACCGCCACCCAATGTATGCCAATAATCATTTACACCAATCAGGATACTTAATACATCCGGATGAAAAGCCAGACAATCAATTTCCCAGCGGTCCCGCAATTGGTATACCTTATTACCGCTGATCCCACGATTGTAAATTTTCACCTGTTTATCCGCATGTTTTGATAGTAACTGTCCGGCAATAAACAAACTGTATCCGTTGCCTAACTGATCCTGTGTGTTACAATTAACGTCTTCCCGTTTCCGGCCGGCATCCGTAATCGAATCGCCCTGCATCAGAATCACAGCATCTTTTTTAAGTGTTATTTTAGATGCAGCTGTTTCCGGCTGGCTCTTTACAGCTGCTTTTGCTATTTCCGGAATAAGCAGAGTACCGGCAGCAGCAATCACTCCTTTTCTCAAAAATTCTCTTCTTGAATCATTCTTCTTCATGGTCTAATTGTTTTTAAAAGTAGTTATCACTCCCTTGGGTCGTTAGGAGGCATCACTCACTCTGTTCGTTAGTAGTTAAGTAGAAATATTTAATTATTTATTTTCTACTTGACTACTTTGACTACTAAGGAGTGCAACGACTGATGACTTCTAACGACCAAATGAAGTGATAACTACTTAATATGATTAACTATCTCCTTAAACAAACATGTCATAATTCCGGCGGCTTTATTGGCAGCAATAACCACATCATTTCCGTCATTAACAAAGTCGTCGGCAAAATGGTAGCCTTCGTTGGTTATTACAGACATACCAAATACCCGGATACCGGCATGGCGTGCCACGATTACCTCTGCTACCGTACTCATACCAATCGCATCTCCCCCGGCTTTACCATAAAAAGCATACTCTGCCGGTGTTTCATAGGAAGGGCCCGTCAGGCCTACGTATACACCTTTCTTCAGAGCTATATTTTTTTCCCGGGCAATCTCTTCTGCTAATTTAATAAACTCACGGTCGTATGCACGGGTCATATCAGGGAAACGGGTACCAAACAGTTCATTGTTCGGTCCTATCAGCGGATTAGGAACCATACAGATATGGTCGCGGATAATCATCAGGTCGCCCACTTTAAATGAAGTATTAATACCTCCTGCCGCATTTGATACCAATAGGTTTTCAATTCCCAAAAGTTTCATTACACGGATAGGAAAAGTTACCTGTTGCATAGTATATCCTTCATAATAATGAAACCGCCCCTGCATAGCCAACACATCCACACCACCCAGTTTACCGGCAATGAGATTTCCTTTATGTCCAATCACTGTAGATTGTGGAAAATGAGGTATTTCACTATAAGGAATCATCCGGGCCTCTGTTATCTGTTCCGCAAGCGATCCTAATCCACTACCTAAAATAATAGCAGTGCGGGGTGCGCATCCTTCTATATGTGCCGCAATATAAGCAGTAGCTTCATGGTATTGTTTATTTATCTGTTCCATAACGAAGTATATTTATTCAAAGTTATAGATGTATCCGTAATCGTAATCACTATTTTCATCATATTCAATCTCTTCTATACCCTCACTATGGGCAAATTGTAAAAGATATTCAGTTTCTAACTCCACTAATTTTTCATTGATCTCTTTTAGCAAAGGTTCATATACCGGATCATAACCCGAATGATAATATTTTATTGACAAATCTATTTGTTCTGTTTTCATTTCCACAAAAGAAGACAAATAAATAAGAAAAGGTTGCATACTGCTTTCAGCTTCTTCTACCGGGTATTCATTCACTAAGTTCCTGCAATCTTTTAATATAATTCCTAATTTCTCTAAAAGAGGTAAAGTTGTCTCATCTACCATTGCATCCGTTTCACTTTCTAATTCCTGCAATATTTCAAATGCGTCATTACATTTTTCCAGAATAGAAACCAACGACTCATCATATACCTGACCGTATCCCCATTCATTTAATAAATTATCCGTATTTTTTGTGGTCAACATAAAAAACATGGATACTAATAGCACAACCGGCACCACTCCACCTATCACGTAATGCAATACCCTATTTTTTCCTTTCTGTAACAGACCAGGCAGAAAGCACAGACCAATTGCTAACCCAAATACCAACCCACATATATGCGCAGCGTTATCGATGTTATCTTTTATTCCATATACCAGGTTATATCCTATAAAAATCAGCATACTGGGAAGCATCTCCTTCTGTACATTCTTATCCAATATTTTGTTGGAAAGAAGCAGGGCAAGATACAACCCATACATCCCAAAGATAGCACCAGAAGCCCCTACACTAACAACTAATGCATCAAAATTCCACCAACAACTTACAAGTGAAGAAAATAATCCGGCAAGAATATAAGCAAACATAAAACGGCTATGCCCAATCACTTTCTCCAGCAGCGAACCGATATAAAGCAGAGCATACATATTAAAAAGAAGATGTATCAACCCATTATGCAAAAAACAGGCAGTCAGCAGACGCCAGTATTCCTGTAATGCTATAGTAAGGAGCGTTACACTTCCGCCCCACTCCAACAGGCTCTCCGCATCGGGATCAAGAGGATCAATCCCTGCAATAACCATACATATGTATATCCCTATATTCAGACAGATCAACAACTGTGTGACCGCATAATTACGGTTAGGGAGCAATAGTTTCAAATCATCTTTAAATGATTTGCGGACAGGTTTCTCTTTCATTTTTGTTTCTTCCGGTTCCATAGTAAACTATCTTTTTATTAAATCATAAGCGCATCCGGCTGCACGTTCCAGAATTTCTTCTTCGCCGTTTACATATTTATTTTCCATTATTATTTTTCCGTCACAGATTACAGTATCTATACAACTTCCGTTTGCAGCATATACAAGGTTAGATATAAAATTAAAATTAGGAGTAAAAGCTGCCCGGTGCAAATCCACCAAACAAAGATCTGCCAGATAACCCGGTGCAATTTTTCCGGCTTTACTATTCATAATTGTTGCCCCATTGAGCGTAGCGGCCCTGAACATATCTTCCGCCGGTGTAGCCTGCGGGTCTTTCCGCAACGCTTTACCCAGTAAAGCACCCAATTTCATAGACTCTACCATATCCAGGTTGTTGGACGATGCACATCCGTCTGTTCCCAAACCAACCGTTATACCTGCCGCCTGCATTTCCATAAATTTGAATTCAGCCCCTGAAGCCAGTTTCATGTTAGATGCCGGATTATGAACCACCTTTACATCGTGATCGGCCAACATTTTTATTTCTTCATCGTCTATATAAATACCATGAGCAATTACCATACGGGGAGATAAAACACCTAACCGGTTCAGATACCTGACGGGAGTACACCCATGATCACGCAAACAATCATTTACTTCTACTTCGGTTTCTCCCACATGAATATGAAGAGGTAAATTATTCTCTGCCGAAAATTGATTGGCCCATTTTAACAAATTACCCGAGACGGTGTAAATAGCATGAGGTGCCAAACCAAATTGTATCCGGTCGCTATATCCGGTATTTTCAGAAAGAAAACGAATGGTATCCGCTTTGCATTTTTCACCTAATTCAGATTCGAAATGATCAAAACAGGTAGTAGACAAACACGCCCTCAAGCCCATTTCGTCCACCACACCAGCCGTTACCCCCAACCAGTAATACATATCATAAAAAGAAGTTGTTCCGCTTTTTATCATTTCCAGGCAAGCCAGTTTAGAACCCCAATAGATATCCTCTTCGGTCAATTTGGCTTCATACGGCCATATCTTTTCCTTTAACCAGGTCATCAAAGGCAGGTCGTCTCCAAAACCACGAAACAAAGTCATTGCCGCATGTGTATGCCCATTCACCAAACCGGGAATCACAGCTTTGCCGGTACCGTCTATTATTTTATCAGCAGACACAGACAGATTTTCTCCTATCTGTGTAATATATTTACCGGATATGGCAATATCCCGGATAGACATATCCGGTAAAAGAATGTTTTTTATAAGGATACCCCTCCTGCCCCCTGAAGTGGGAACTTGTGAGTCTGGTATTATATCGTCTTTCATCTCTTTTTCTTTCTTTTTTGTCTTTGTAAAATCCCCCCTTAGAGGGTTAGGGGGTGGTTATTCTAACCTTCATCCCTTTAATTTTCTCATTCTGTAATTTGCTTATTAACTGTTTCTCCTTTCCTCTTTTTATGGCAGCGAACGAGCAACTTTCTTTTACTTCAATAATACCCAGTTCTTCTTTATCAAGATTTCCTTTCTGATAAAGAAAGCCAACCACATCTTTTTTACTGATTTTATCCCGCTTACCACGGTTTAAGGTAATTGTTACCCATTCCGGACGGGACGGTTTACGGGACATAGCCGGCAGGAAGAACTCTTCCGGCTCGCGGTCGATATATTCGGGGATTGTTTCCACCTCATTTAATATCAGCCAGGCATCACCCCGTGCATGCATACGGGCTGTACGTCCGTTGCGGTGGATATATCCCTCTTCATTTATGGGTAGATGATAGTGTATTACATGTTTTACATCCTGGATATCCAATCCACGCGCAGCCAGATCGGTAGAAACTAATACATTGGCTGAACCATTCCGGAAACGCGATAACGAACGTTCCCTTTCGGGCTGTTCCATTCCTTCGTGAAAGGCTTCATTCTCTACTCCCATACCAGTCAGGTAATTACTCACCCGCTCCACAGCCTCACGCAGATTGCAGAATATCAGGGTGGCACTTCCGTCCAGTTCTCCCAATAACTTATATAATGTTTCTAACTTATCTTTTACAGGAGATTGCACAACCCGTACCGTCAGGTTTTTTGAAGCTTTCGTTTCTGTAAGAAATGAAAGGCGTACCGGCATATTAATCCCGGTAAATGGCGGTATTTCTATTCCTTCGGTAGCAGAGGTAAGTACACGGCGGCGTACATTAGGAAGATGAGAAAGAATTTCTTTCATCTCCTTCGTAAAACCCAGTTCCAGCGATTTGTCAAACTCGTCCAGAATCAGTGTCCGTACCGTATCCAGATTAATGTTGCCACTTTCCAAATGGTCCACAATACGGCCCGGTGTACCGATGAGCAACGTAGGCGGATGCTCCAACGATTTCTTTTCGGTGCGTATCGGATGCCCCCCATAACAGCAGCTTACTTTATAACCGGTAGACATCGAACGGAAAACCGTTTCTATTTGCAACGCAAGTTCCCGCGAAGGTGCGATAATCAACGCTTCTATCTTCTTTTCTTCTCCGCTAAAAGTATCCGGTAGCGGCAATAGAAAAGCCAATGTCTTTCCTGATCCGGTAGGACTCAGCAGCACCATATCACGGTTTGTACCCGCATCCAGCACTGCTTGCTGCATCTCATTCAATTGCTCTACACCAACCTGTTCCAGTATACGGTCTAATTGTTCTTTATTCATTTTATTTATACTCCCTGTAGAACTCTACTACAGATTCTATTCCTTTATAAAAATATCCAATTCAAAGTTTTCGTTGGGCGAATGAATCGCATCCTGCTCCAGACCAAAACCCATTAATATGGTCTTGATACCCAACACCTGTTCAAAAGTAGAAATAATAGGGATACTTCCTCCGCGGCGTACAGCCAAAGGTTTTTTCCAAATGCCTTTTCTACTGCTTTTTCAGCAGCTTTATAAGCAGGTATATCTATCGGACAAACATATCCCTGTCCGCCATGGCTCGGGGTAACCTTTACCGTTACAGTATCTGGTGCCACCTCTGAAAGATATTTGACAAACAAATCCGATATTTTGGTGTGATCCTGATTGGGTACCAGACGACAGGATACTTTCGCAAAAGCCTGTGAAGGTAACACTGTCTTACTTCCTTCTCCGGTATATCCTCCCCAGATACCACAAATATCAAATGCCGGGCGGGTACTGTTACGCTCCAGGGTAGAATAACCAGCCTCGCCGGCCACTTCCTTTACGCCGATATTTTTTTTATAAGCTTCTTCATTAAATGGTATTTGAGCTATCATCTCTTTTTCCGCGGCCGACAGTTCCTGTACATCGTCATAAAAACCAGGTATCGTTATCTTTCCGTCCGGGCCGGTAATATCTGCCATTAACTTACACAATACGTTTACTGGATTTGCCACAGCACCACCGAAATGTCCGGAGTGCAGGTCATGATCCGGTCCGGTTACCTCTACCTGCCAATAAGCCAGGCCACGCAATCCTGTAGTTAGCGAAGGTACCTCTTTACTAACCATACTGGTATCGGATACCAGTATAATATCCGCTTTCAATAACTCTTTATTTTCCTGGCAGAATGCCTCCAGGCTGGGCGATCCAATCTCTTCCTCACCTTCAAAAATAAACTTCACATTGCAACGTAACAAATCAAGTTTCAGTGCCGTTTCAAAACCTTTTACCTATATCATCGCCTGCCCTTTATCATCATCCGCGCCACGTGCCCAGATACGTCCATCTCTGATTTCGGGTTCAAACGGGTCGCTTTTCCACAACTCCAACGGTTCTACAGGCATTACATCATAATGAGCATATACCAATACCGTAGGGGCATCTCCCGAATAAAGTTTCTCGCCATATACAACCGGATTACCCTGTGTAGGCATAACCACAGCTCTGTCTGCTCCCGACGACAGTAACAGTTCTACCCATTTATTGGCGCAAGCCTCCATATCAGGCTTATGCTCCTGTTTTGCACTGATAGAAGGGATGCGTATCAATGAAAACATCTCTTCCAAAAACCGTTCTTTGTTTGATTCGATATACGTTTTAACTGCCATAATAGATTTATTTTTGAAGATTATCTACTAAAACAAAGGTACGCAATTTCGATATAGAAAAAATAAAAAGAGAGTGTATCAAAAGAAATTTTGTAAAATGTCTTCCGGTACACCCTCTTTCTGAGGGCTATTTCTATTTTTTTCGTGCACATTTTTTGAAATTTACCTGCACATTTTTTTCAAATTACCTGCACATTTTTTTCAAATTACCTGCACATTTTTTACGGTTTACCTGCATGTTTTTATAATGTTGCACTTCCTTCATCAGAAGTAAGATCTAATTTCTCGTTACCCCCCTCCCCTTTATCGAAGTATTGTTTGCGTAGCGGATGGGCAGTAGCTGCCTCATATATCCTGCGGCTGCGGTATATATCGAGTGCTTTGTAAAGCGCATGACGGAAAGAATCTTCGGATGCTATATTCTGCCCGGCTATATCATAGGCTGTACCGTGTGCCGGCGAAGTTCTTACGACAGAAAGCCCGGCTGTATAGTTTACACCGTCTTCCATAGCAAGCGTTTTGAAAGGGATTAACCCCTGGTCATGGTACATAGCCAATACACCATCGAACTTATCGTACATCCGGGCGCCAAAGAAACCGTCGGCCGCATAGGGTCCAAACGACATGACTCCCTGTTTTTCAGCTTCCTGCATTGCCGGAAGAATAATTTTCTCTTCCTCGTCGCCCAACAATCCGGCATCACCGGCATGCGGATTCAATGAAAGGACAGCGATACGCGGTTTGATGATGCTAAAGTCTTTTTTCAGGGATTGATTAAAAATAAGTAATTTTCTTACAATTGCTTCGACAGTCACCGATTCCGCTACTTTTGCAATAGGAATATGTCCGGTTACTAAAGCGACACGGATATCTTCGTTCATCAGGATCATCAATGCCCCATCCGAACCTTCGCCAAATTCTTTTTCAAGGTATTCGGTATGTCCGGGAAAGTTGAATGTATCGTTCTGGATATTATTCTTATTAATGGGAGCCGTCAATAATACGTCTATCAGACCAGCTTTCAGATCGGCAACAGCCCTCTGAAGTGATTGAAATGCGGCTTCACCAGCAACCGGAGTAGATTTACATAACTCTACTTTCAGGTCTTCGTCCGTACAGTTTATGATATTTACCCGGTTGGTACCCGCATCTTCGGCCTGGGATATGATATTCATATTTACCTGTGGCAACTCCAGACTTTTCCGGTGATAAGCGGCAACCTTTGACGATCCGTAAATAATGGGGGTACACAATTCAGCCACTCTGCTATCGGAAAAGGTTTTTAATATTACCTCATAACCAATCCCATTTATATCTCCGTGGGTGATGCCCACTCTTATCAACTGTTCTTCCATGTATTGTTTTAACTTTTTTGCAAATGATTTTATTGTGCATCTCCCGGTAAACGCAAGGTATAAAGAGATCCTTCCAAACGACGGATAAAGTTACGTTTATTCGTTTCGGGAGCATAAATAAATCCTTCCACTACAATTACCTGATTATTTACTTCGTCCAAACGCGTATGGCTAACAAAGGGGCCACCCATCATATCGCCTACCATTCTCCATAATCCGCGCAATTCGCCTACATAATGGCCTCTTACGCTGATTGGGGTATAGCTTAATTCAAAGCGTTTTTCTGTTTCCATATAAGAATCCGGGAAAGCACCCGGTAGATTTTCTTTCATTACAGAATCGCGTTTAGCGACCAGGTAGTCTTCGGTGAATGTATCAACATCGGTATAAGGGAAAGAATATACAACTATATCCATACGGCCGGTGTTGGCATTATTGGATGCCCAGAAGAAGTTCTCTGCTTTCTTGGATGAAGTAATATCAGCCGGGACTTTCAGCGAAATACCGAACATTTCTTTCACATTATCCATTACAACACTGCTATAGGTACTTTGCAATTGCTGAGCCGTACGATCCAGTTCTACTTTTGTGAAGTAATCTACTATGTGATTAGGGTTACGCTTCAACCACTCTATCAACATCTCCGAATCAGGTGAGGTAACAGTCATTACCACCTGGCCGTTTGCCCAACGGTTTGCTTCCACGTTGACAGAAACTTTGGTATACATGGATTCGTCTATTCTCACGATAAGAATATTTCTTACATAGGTAAGCAAGCCGTTAAACTCGTGAGGAGCAACAGCTGTGATTTTAAAAGAAGGTTCGTCCTGAGGTAATCCCGGTACCGGTGCCTGCACTTCGGCTTTTACCGCTTCGCCAACCTCACGATTCCAATCCGTTCTATCCATTACAACAATTATTTCATAGGCAAATCCTGTGGCACGTGTCATCACAGAACCGGAGTTACAACCTGACAGTAGAGTTGCAAGACATATAATGATTGATAATAATACGTTTGTTTTCATATATTTTCCTTTCTAAATATTACGCAAATATAACTTTTTTCTTAAAATTGAATAGCTTTTTAAAGGCTCTATTCCATTCCTTTACAATTTTGTCCGGCTTTAGCCGTCGATAACATTCCACAGGCCGCCAGAATATCTTCTCCACGTGAAGTACGGATAGTACAGGTTACCCCCTTCCGGTTTAAACGATCCCGGAACTCTTCCAGACGTTTCAGGTCAGAGCTTTCAAGCGGCACATCTGGTATGGCATGGAAACGTATCAGGTTTACTCTGCATGGTATGCCTTTCACCAATCCGGCCAGTGCATCGGCATGCCGGGGAGTATCGTTCAGGTTTTTGAAGACTATATATTCAAAAGAGACCCGTCTCTGGCCGGAGAAATCATACCGACGGATGATATCCAGTACTTCTGTAGCCGGAAAAGGTTTCTCTACCGGCATCAGCTTTAACCGTTCTTCCGGAAATGGGGAATGAAGACTTACAGCAAGATGACAGTTACTTTCATCCAGAAAGCGCTGTAATCCCTTTTTTACTCCGATTGTGGAAACGGTAATCCGTTTAGGACTCCACCCATATCCATACGGAGCCGTCAATATCTCTAATGCTTTAAATAGTTCATCCACATTATCCAGAGGTTCCCCATTCCCATAAAAACGAGATTGGTTAGTGTTTCCGTTTCCGAGATCATCTGTATCTGATTCAATATATCGTACGAAGAAAGATTAGCTGTAAAACCCTGTTTGCCGGTCATACAAAACAGGCAATTCATTTTACATCCCACCTGCGAAGATACACACAGGGTAGCCCTGTCATCGGAAGGGATATATACTGCTTCAACAAACGAATTATCCGCAGCCGGGAAAAGATATTTAACAGTACCGTCTACCGATGCCATCTGATCAACCGGCACTACTCCTCCTACTTCATATTCAGCAGCAAGTAAATCCCTGTTTTTGACCGAAAGATTCGTCATCTCCGCAACAGCATGTACCTTTTTCTTATAGAGCCAGTCTGCAATCTGCCGGGCAGCAAAAGAGGGCATCCCTAACCGGGTAGTTACCTCTTTCAATTCATCCAGTGTTAAACCTAATAATTTTTTCTTCATATTCCTTTAATAACAAAATTCCCCTTTAATATCGGATTAGTAATATACTCTATAGATGATTAATTTTCGATTAATCCACAAATTTATATCACTAACCCCATGTTAAAGGGGAATTTTTTTGAAAAATTAGTTCTTAATAGAACCGTATGCGGTTATCTTCGATGTCAGCTTTTCTTACGAGAGACTGAATTGTCTGGTATCCGAAACGATACATATTAGAAGCATTCAATGTATTGATCTGTTCAGCTTCATTATATTCGGGTGCATCTTCGTTTCTGTTGAATACTTCAAAAACATACACTCCGTTATTGCCTGCTACCGGCTGTGCTACCTGGTTTACAGGTGCCAGAGAAATAGCTGCATTCAGTTTAGGTTCTACTCCAATATTAGTAATACGGGGAGTATCAAAACTTACGAAGCGGACAGTATCTACTTTCGAATCCATTGCTGATGCATAGGCATCTAACGATGAAAGGTTTTTAGATTTCAATTCGTTCGAAATGATTTCGCCTTTCTTCTGTGCAACCAATTCTGATTTCAGGGAATTCTGAACAGATTCCAACGAACGGTATCCTTCTTTGATTGTTCCTTTCATACCTGCAACAACAAACGCATCACCACAATCTATGATATTAGATATTTTACCTTTTTTACCATTCTGGAATGCCCAGCGAACTACCTGGCGTGAACCACGCACGGCTCCCACATTCTGGTCGTTGGCAGTAAGGGTAGCAGACAATACCTGATAACCGGCATCTTTCGCTTTCTCATCCCATTTTTCAATATCGCGGTTTTGAGCGATAAACTGGCTCAGCGCATTGTATAAATCCCCATAAGTTGCTGAACTTGGCGATACAGCCATTTCGATATCAGCTACTTTATATTTGGTAATGTTAGGCGTTTTATCCAAAATCTTAATAATATGTGTATAATAAGTGCTGTTAGCAACAACTACATGATTAACTGCGGGAGCAGCAAATAACGCATTTTTGATTTCTTCGCCCAACATAGGAGTTAAAACAATATCTGCTTCTGTAGCCCATCCCATACGACCACCGTACATGGCAGCCTGTTGGTCTATTGAATGTTCAGCTGCTGCTTCTGCAAAGTAGGCACCTTTTCTCAAAGCATTTACCAGACTATCTACATAGGCAGTAAATTCAGGTTGATTCATCTTCGGCAAAATGATTTGTGCCAGATCAAGCGAATCCGGTCCTACCGTTTTATCAACCAGTTTATACATATTATATTTTTCATCTTCGAATACCGGTCCGTATACTTCGCCTATTTCAGCAGAAGCCACAAACGAGCGTACATCCGGATTCAAAGAATTGATAGATGCATATGCGTTTACAAAAGATTTGTCTGATTTATCATTTACCAGACCTGCCACCTCATCGCTTGCTACAAACTCCTCTTTCAAACTTTCAATCTGGCGACTGGTTTCATCATAGTCGTGACGGCTCGGACGAATGTCTACAGCAATGCATTCGATTACTTTGCTTTCCGGACGTTTATACGCTTCTTTGCGTTGTTCGTATAATTTTTTCACCGCGCTCTGATCTACTGTTACAGTAGAATCAGGTATCGAAGAATAAGATTGCATTGCAAAAGCAATATCAGAACTTACAGCACTTCCTTCATAAGCGGCTCTTGCATCCAGTTTATTATATGAAACAGCTTTACTTAATAATGTAGTATATTTCTGTTGCAAACGTGATCTTTTAATATTACGCTCCAGGAATAACCAGGAGTATTTAGCCTGCATAATACTTTCTTTCTGTGCATCTGTCAGGCCGTTCATCTCTGCAGGGTTCATATTGATCGTTTTCAGGAAATCCAGCAAAGCAGCTTTGTTGAACATACCGGTTTCCGGATCACGAAAATCATTCATCTGCAATATTTCCGGCGAGATATTTTCTCCCTGTACCATATCAAACAACTCTTCCGGACCTACCGTCAAGCCTACTTTATCCAACTGTTCGTCCAGAATCACTTCCTGTACCATTGTATCAAATACATTCTGACGAAGATTCGCCATCATCTCTTCCGGGACTGAATTAGTATTGGCCTGATTCTTATAATACTGAACCATTTCTTCTACCCGCTGATGATACTGTTGGTAATCAATTTTTTCACCGTTTACTTCAGCAACCTTCTCATGCGACTGACGGAAAAAAGTAGATCCTGAATTCAGGAAGTCTCCAATGATAAAAGCGAACAAAGCCAAACCTACAACGATTACTAATAATCCTGCTTTATTCCTGATTTTTTCAAGCGTAGCCATTTATCTTTTCTTATTTATTTAAGTTTATATTTACAGTTTTAAGGGCACGAAGATACAAAAAAATTCAACTTTCCACAATTTCCATACGAACAAGTTCTATCTTAGTGGAAGTCACCTTCATGATTTTGAAATTATACTTATCAATCGTAAGGGTTTCGTTCAGCTTCGGGAACTTCTGGTAATGATGTAAAATAAAGCCTGCCACCGTTACATAATCATCCGATTCAGGTATATTAAGCGAGAACATTTCGTTAAGCGTATCTATTTCCAGGCGACCTGAAAGGATATATTCTTTGTCCGAGATTTTACGCGCCACATGCGAACGGGTATCATGCTCGTCTTCTATCTCTCCGAATATTTCTTCCACCAGGTCTTCGAGTGTTACAATACCTGCGGTACCACCAAACTCATCTACCACAACTGCCAGGCTTTTTTTATCCTGCAAAAGTGTTTTCATAAGTTTATTAGCAGCCATATTCTCTGGCACAATAGAGATGGATTTAATATGCTGTGTCCAGTCTTCAGGATTTTTAAACAGTTCGGAAGAGTGAATATAACCGATGATATTATCGATACTTTCGTTATATACCAGAATCTTAGAAAGTCCTGTTTCTATAAAACGGGCACGTAAATCGCTCTCGCTGACAGAAGTATCACATGCTACGATCTCGGTACGGGGAACAATGCAATCCCGTAAACGTACACTCGAAAAATCAAGCGCATTTTGCAGAATTTTCACTTCCGTATCCATATCCGAATTCTCCTGTGCACTCTCTATACTTTGTTGAAGGTAGTGATCTAAATCCACCCTTCCCAGTACCTGCCCGGATGTATCATTCAGGTTCTTTACCCCTACCAACCTCAATATACCAAATGATAGTAAAGATGCGAATTTAGAGATAGGGTATAGGATAATGTAAAAGAATATCAGGGGCAGTGCAAACAGATGTAATGAAAAGTTAGGATTTATTTTAAAGATTGTTTTCGGCAGAAACTCTGCGGTAAAAAGGATCAACAAAGTAGATATAACAGCCTGTATAAAAACGATCAACCCCTCATTACTTACCACACGGGCGATATAGGGTTCCAACAAAATAGCCATTTGTAACCCATATACAACCAATGCAATATTATTACCCACCAGCATGGTGGAAATATATTGGTTCGGATTACGGTAAAACACATCTAATATACGGCTGGTAAAACTTTTCGCCCTTTTATCCAGCTCATATCTCAATTTATTGGAAGATATAAAGGCGATCTCCATTCCCGAAAAGAATGCGGAAAACGCAAGTGATATGATTATATACGTAATTGTACTACTCATCTGCCAACTCTTCTATTGCCTCTGTTGCTGCTGTTTCAAATTCTTCCGGTATAATTTCCGGTTCTGCAATCTGTTCCAATAACCGTTCCCTGTCTTCTATCATATCCAGATGTACAGAATCGGCCACAGGCAGATTACGCCGGGGAGGATTCATCATCGGATTATGAGGCGGGGGAGTTGCCCTTCGAACCGGACTACCCGGTCTTACCTCGGGGGATGCTCCTCCTATTGAGTCCGTACGGGTCGAATCCGGTTCGGATTCATTCATCGGGAATTCGCCGGCTGCCTGGTAAATTGTATAATTAGACATCTCCTGCGTTGTCTCAAATCCAATACCTGTTATAATGGTTCCATCTTCACGTACAATCCGCACGTATTTATCGGAATAAATTAATCCTTCATTCTGGTCCCAAAACATCAAAGAAGTTTCGATTGAATCGCCTTTTAAATTAATAAGTTCTACATTTCCTATCAGTTTCCATAGGCCTTTCTTATCCCAATGATAAGCTGTATCAGCCTTTACACTACCTTCTGCCTGATACAACGTGTCAAATTTTTCTGCATAAAAACCTTCCGGAAAATACCAGTAAGGTTCTGTCGCTCTATCGAAAACATACCATTCGTCTGCTATCAACCGCGCCTTTACTAAACCTGAATCAGATATTAGTGTATATACATCGGTTGTTTTCATTCCGTAGGTTGTTTCCGGATTATAAGCAACAACTACCACATCCTTATTATCATTCGAACAGGCTGCGGAAAATAAAAGAAGCATAACAACTGTCATTAAAACAGTTGTTATGCCTGTATGTTTCGTTTTACCAGGAAAACGTTCTTCTGTCATATATTATCTTACAGTTGTACGCTCATTAATCCAACCCGGAATAGTAATTGTTTGGCCTTTTTCCAGGTCAGGGTGCATAAAGATCTCTTCTGTCGATGGGAAATAAGCACGATAAGTATTGATCAGGCCATTAGCCTCGCTTGCAATACTTGGGTCTACCGCACGTGCTCTTTCAAATTTATCTACAGCTGCGTAATAAACAGTTTTTCTCAACACATTGTCATTCGGATAAATCGATGCAGCACTACCTGCATACAATCTTCCTATCAACAAATAAGGTTGTCCATAATTGCCATTTGCTTCAATAGCTTTCAGTGCATATTGTCTTGCCCGTGCATTATTTTTCTGCTCAACAGCAATTACAGCGATCATATAATAGTCTTCGGCTTTCACAGTAGGATCTTCTTCCAGGCCGGCAGCCTCTTCAAAGAAAGTAACAGCAGTAGCATAATCATCTTTACGTACTGCCTGTCTTGCCAGACCTCTTGCTGATTCAGCTGTTGGCTGTACCCGGTGTGCATACTCGGCAGCAGCAAAATAGGCTTCAATTTCGTTACAACGCATTCTTCTCAGCAATGCAATTGTTTCCTGTAAGAAAGGAAGGTTATCTTTATTTTGCTCAACTTTAGCACCATAGATATTTTGCAATGTTTCGCAGTCAGCAGCACCACTATTGGCAAAAGCATTGTCAATTCCTTGTTTAAAGTTGACCAGGTTTTCATTAGAACCTGCTGCAATCTGGCTATCCAGAATTTCAGAAGCTTTCAGATAATCGCTGATATAATCTGCTTTATGATTTTCATCAGCTGCCAATTTCTGGAAAGAAGAATACATAAATAAAGACACAGCCAATGCATCTGTTTTATTTCCGTATTCATTAACTACTTCTTTTAACCAGCCATACAATAAGTTTGGATCACTTTTATCGCCTGCATAACGGATATAATCCTGAGCTTTACGGCCTACAATCCAGTCCTTACCATAACGGGCATCATCTCCGAAATATTTTACACGTTTATCATAAACGCCCATCAGATCATCAAGCAAGGCTGCTTTTTTTGCAGGATCACTTTCATTATCTATCTGCCACGCAATAATACGTACACCGTACAAATAGATATCTTTCGTTGCAGCCGGGCATTCCTCATATACTATTTTCCAAAATTCATAGGCGTCTCTGAAGTTATTGGATTTAGCATAAGGAACAAACAAACTAATGTTTTGGATACAACGTACACTGTCCTCACCGGAACCAAACTGAGTTCCGTTATCAACTCCTTTTTGTGCATACGAATCGACAACTCCCAGAGAGCAGGCGATCGCTAATAAAAAAATCTTAATTCTCATAATTGCCTTTATTTATTACTTTATTCTTATCCTTAGTTTACCTTGAATTTAAAGAACCAGTGTTCATTAAATGTGTAATTAACAGTAAATCTGAAATACTGTTCATCAATCAAAGGACGTGCATCCGGTTTAATCTTTACATATTCAAAAGAAAGATTCACAAGAGAACGCTGGTCGAGCAACGGTAGACCAAAACCGACGCTCACCCCATATTCATTATAGCTGTTATCATCTATTTTCAGATAAGAATTACTATAATGAGCACCTGCGCGATATCTTACCCGCTGCAAAAAAAGAACGATTATTCATAAAGTTAGGAATATATTCCACCACACCGGCAACGCGGATCCGGTTCTTAAAATCATCGGTTCTTCCTTCAAAACGGGCATTCGACCAATCTTCAAACAGAAAATCAGCCGCTACCAACAATTTATTTCGTTTGTTATATGATAATCCCACACCAAAAGAGTTAGGGATATCATAAGCATTGGATGTAATCGTATCTCCAGTTACCAGATACTGTGTTGAGTTACCTGTCGCATATTGATATGTATATGTATACCTTTCCGCATTCAGTTTCTTTCCTGGCGAAAACACAGCCCCCAGCGTAATTTCTTCGGTTTTACTAAGTGGATGTGTATACTGGATACCAAAATCCACCTTAATATCCCTGACATCTACTTTTCGCTCACGGCGTTCACTAACCGAATTACTCGGATAAACAGTAAACTGTTCTTCATGTGTAATGTTACCAAACAGAAATCCTACGTTTGCTCCAACAGAAAGACGCTTCTTCCATACTTCTATAGACACTCCTCCGTACAAATCGTTTAATCCGCCTTTACCATTAAATTCATTAATACTACCATCATTCGCTGTATTTACCTCGCCATAGTTATAGCCTACATACGAATAAGGCAATATTCCGGCACTAAAGGCCAGCCATTTTGTAATAGGAAATTGCAGAGCAATATACTCCACATTACCGTTTACATTCTTCTGCGAACCCATTCCGTCATTAAACCATGATACCTGACCGGCTGCTCCGAAATCGAAAATAAAAGTCATCAAGTCGATACTGGTATAAGATGCCGGGTTCATCGGATTAATCTGTTTTGAGGATCGTAAACCAATACCTACACCTCCCATTGCACGTCCTGCTCCAAAAGAGCGGTCTGCCAGCTCCCCATACCCATACCGGGTATAAGGCGAATTTGTATTATTTTGCGCAAGCAGCGAAAATTGGCTAAAAATCAGGATGCCTGCTACAATCAATCTGTTAATTTTCAACATTACACTCTAAGATTCTGTTTAATCCAACCAACACTAAATTAATGTTTGCAAAGATGGAATTTTTTAACCGTCTTTCAAAATAAAAAGAATGGCCACCTGTTAAAAAAACAAAAAGATCAGTATATTTTGACCTCAATTCATTTATGTAACCATCCATTTCAAAAATAATCCCATTTACTACGCCAGCCTGTAAAGCTGTCAACGTATCAGTCCCTATCAGGGGAATTTCTTCTGTCTCATTCACTAAAGGCAATTTATTGGTAAACATATGTAAAGCTCTAAAACGGGTAGTCATTCCGGGAGAAATATTCCCCCCCAGATAAAGGCCCGAGGCTTCAATTATTTCATAAGTAATAGCAGTTCCGGCATCAATAACCAGTACATTTCGCCCCGGCTGCAGATAAGCAGCTCCCACTACAGCAGCCAAACGGTCTTTGCCTAATGTATGAGGAGTCTTATATCCCACCCGGACGGGCAAACGGGTATTTTCATCCAGCACCATAAAATAGGCCAACCTTTCTTTCAGAAGGCTCACCAACTCACGGTCTATTTCTATAACCGTAGAAAGTATACCTTGTTCCGGATTATATTTTTCCAGAAGCGGTATAATGCAGGAAGCATTGAATTCCTTAAAAATAAAAGAGGCTTCCGGAGAGTCCCCTTTTTCAAATAAAGCAACTTTTGTGGAGGTGTTACCCTGCTCTATAATAAGATTCACTTTCGTTTTCAATATTTTCTACAAAGAAAAACAAAAATGACGAGATTTTGAGAGATATAACCAAAAAAGGACTCCTGATCCAACTAATAAAGACTTCTATTAATAAAAAAATCATTCCCTATTATAATTTATTAGATGTTTCAAAACACAATTTAGCATTTAACATTTGGCTGCACCAAATAGAATACGGATATTTGTATTGTGGTTTTTTCATAATAGTATTAGATTTAAGGTTAACAAAGTTGGTTAGGGGATGTCGTGATGATAGCCCTTAATTTTTTTATATAAGTTCCTGTAATAATAAAAGATAAACTCTCCAAGCTATCTCAGCCTAGAGAGTTCCTATGAATCCAATGATAATAAATGAAAAGTTTATTCTTTAAACCACAATGTATACAAACTCATTAAAAAACTTACTTCTTCTTTCCTTAAAACTAACCCTGATAGTATTAATCGTTGTTATTATTTTACAAGTGTAAATTTAAAAACCAGAAATAAATTAAATCAAGTATTTTGAAAGTTTTTTTACCCCGGTCGAAGGCATAATGCAAAATAAACAATCCAATTATTTATATTTTCCGTAATTTTTTTCCAGAATCTTGCCACAAGTTTCAGTTTCAACAATAGAATTCATCCTCTATATTATTTTACGAAACAATAACGTATTTATTTTTTGTTTTGCGGAGTCAACGTTTTCCCCTTTGTAATTGTTATAATTCAGTAATAATACTAAAAACAAAGTTCATCATGCAGCAACAACAACCGAGAAAAAGAGGGCCTAAAAGTATCAACTATCAGAAAAGAGGTATTAAAATTAAAGAAGAAATCGATGCGCTTGTACAGGCTATTTTAACCGAAAAAAAGAATATGCCACAAAGCACAGGTACCAGAAAAATTAAATTCTCTGATCTTGATCTCGAAAACGAAGATTTGAGTTCATTAATTGAAATGCAACACAAGTTAAGCCGTGTTATTCTGGAAAGAACCAAAAACAAATAAAACAATCAATAGTGCATCTATCAACTGCCGCCTCAAAAAAACAGCAAAAAACTTTTGTAATAAAAAAATATTCGTACATTTGCAGCCGTAATAAAAACGGGATGTAGCACAGTTGGTAGCGCGCCACGTTCGGGACGTGGAGGTCGGACGTTCGAGTCGTCTCATCCCGACTACCTAAAGGGTAAAAGATTAAATAACAATCTTTTACCCTTTGTCGCTTAAAATAGCCGGGAGAAATACGGGAGATGTTTAATTCTTTTTTGAGTGGGTTGTAAGACTTGTTCAAAAAAAATGGATATACGTAAGAAAAATTCTGACTTTCAATTTGTTGTTTCTTATATGATGCCCCGGTTGCATACCGGGAAAGAGTGGTATGTTAGCTTTAAGGCTTATGACCCTGTTCTGAAGGAGATGAGATTAAAGCGTATTAAGATTAATCATATTGAGAAAAAGAACGCCCGTAAGATGTATGCTGCTGATTTAATTTCACGGTTACATGAGAAGTTGCGCCGTGGGTGGAATCCCTGGATTGAGAAAGAAAATGCTAAGTATTATACTTCCTTTACGGAGGCTTGTAACGCATACAGAAATCAGATTGAACGGTTTTGTATGGATGGTTTATTCAGAAAGGATACGTTTGATAGCTATTGTTCGTATCTCAGGAATTTAAAATTGTATAATGACTCTTTACGGAACCCGATTGTTTATATCTACCAATTGGATATGTATTTTTTGAATGATTTCCTTGACTACATTTATATAGACCGGAAAAACTCTCCGCAAACACGTGATAATTATCTGGGGTGGCTTCGTTCGTTTGCGAAGTTTCTTAAATCAAAAGGGTATCAGAAAACAATTATTACGGATGGTATAGAGGCTTTTGGTAAAAGAGGTCAGAAGAAGCAACGTACTGTTATTGAAACACAGGATCTGGATCAGCTAAAATCATATCTTGAGTCTCATAATAAGCACTACCTTCTGGCTTGTTATATTCTTTTCTATTGTTTTGTTCGGCCAAAGGAAATGTCTATGATACGACTGGGAGATATTTCACTTAAAAACAGGACTATATTTATATCCGGAGAAAATTCCAAGAACAGAAAAAATGCAGTTGTAACTCTGAATAAAAAGGTTATTGAGTTAATGCTTGACCTCGAAATTTTTAATAATCCATCCAGTTATTATCTATTTAGTCAGAAATGTATGCCAGGAGAGGAAAGATTCTCTGAAAAACAATTCAGGGATTATTGGCATCATCATATCCGTAAAGCATTGAAGTTTCCTACCGAATATAAATTTTATTCATTGAAAGACACGGGAGTTACCATGATGCTCCAGAGCGGTATGGCTTCTATCAATGTACGTGATCAGGCACGGCATAGTAGTATTCTGATGACAGATATTTATACTCCACATGATATACAGGAAGCTAATCCCATGATTGAAAAGTTTGATTCTATTTTCTGATTATTTTTAGTAGGATACCAATGATAAGAATGGATAAGATTACCCCTACCCCATGCCAAAACCACACCGGAAGGAAGCGTTTGTCTTTTTGTTCCCGGATGGTGGTTTGTTCCTGATTGTGATAATTCATGTTCAGGTTATTCCGGACTGTTGTGGTATCTGACTGGGTTTCTGTTGTGTTTTGCTGATAGGCTAAGGTTTCATTGGTGCGAATTTCTTCTGTGCGTTCTTTGTGTTGGGTACCGGTGCTGTCGGGTTGGGACCAGTAAGTCACTGTTTTTATTGTTTCTTTTTCCAGGGTTATAAAAATACTGTCGGAAGATATCCGGTTATTGATGTTTTCGATAATCAGGCTGTCTGTAAGTGTCCAATCGATACGTTTGTCTTCCTTTATACTCTTTTTGCTTGTGCCACAAGATAAAAGGAGAAAAGAAAAAGGGATAAGTGATAAAGCTATTTTTTTCATTTTTTTATTTGCAAGATATTTTACTTTCTATTTTTATAAAAGGACGAAGACCGGACGTATTCATAAGTTCTAAGATAATTTCAAAATTCAGCAAAATGCAGATTATTTAATAAGATGATTATATCAACATAATTTTATTAAGTTTGCAACTTATTTAAAATCAAAAAAAATGAATACTTACAATATTATATTACAGGGACTTTTAAATAACACGTCAGTTGGGGATGTTGATATAACAAAACATAAACTTTTATTATGGGCTCAAGTAATAGACTCATCTATAACAGATGGAATGGCAGTTGGTTTAGCAATCTCTCAGTTAGTGTATGATGGTTATCTTAAAAAACTGAATCCAGGTCATAAACCTATCTTTTACGAAAGAATCAAATGATTTTTTAGTAGGTATACCTAATTTGTTATATTTTTCAGCAGGAACAAGCAATTTACGCTTATTCCTGCTTTTTTCATTAATAAATATCGGATAGTTCACGCAGGTTATTGTGTGCGTGTTCGGGGTCGAAAAGGGAGTGGCAGTTGTATAGGGCTGCACATATCTTTTCGCGGGTTTCGGAAGTGAGGCTTGAGAGTTCGCATAGTGCCCGGGTGATGTTTTTGTCGACATCTGCCAGGCAGGGGTCTTCATACAAAAGGTTTTTGTACTGGGGGGGGTGTTTTCGGCTATGTATATGAGGCGTATGGCCTGTGATAATGCTAACATAGCCGACGAATGGCTCTTTTCTAATAAGTGAGCCAGGTTATTTACTTCGTTTATTTGTCTTTCCATCGCACTACCTTTTTCATGGGAAGAGATAGAATTATAATGTTTTTCAAGCGACAACATTACTGTCTTTGCATTTTCCATCATTTTATTAAGTTTTTAATGATTATTAATGTCGCCGGCGAGTTTTTTGCATATAAGTTCAGGTCAAACGAAAAGCGTAGTGATGCATAATGTGCGACAAAGGTTCCGGCAGGTCTGTTTCAAAGAAGTAATGGTCCACGTATATCGACGACGGACGTTCAGTCATTATCATTGGAGGTTAAAGAGATGCCGGTCTTTGTCAGGATAATGCCAAACGTTTCCGTTTAACGATACTATTTCACAAACATAACAGATTTACCGGAATAATTGTTTTTAAAATCAGTGTTTTCGTCTTTTCATTTTTTCTATTTCCCTTTTTTCTTTTTCAACCTGTTCCGCATTTTGCTCCAGGTATTCCAGCGCATCGCGCACGAACATGCTGCGTACTTCGTCGGGTTTGGAAAAGGATTGTTTACCGATAAAGATGGTTACTTCTGATTCCTGTTTCATGTAGTCTGTCTTTTTAACCTTATTACCGGACTCTTTTTTAAACAGATGCGGGAAGTCTTTTGCCAAATCGCGCTGGCATCCTTCCCAAAAGCGGAGAATTAATTCAATTGACAATTGACAGTTGATAATTGACAATTTCTTCAATTCCTCCGGAGACATGCGGGAAGATTCGTCTTCCTGTTTCTCTTTTAAATAGAGGTGCGATAGAAACATGATCAGATGTTCCGGATTCTTGTTTTTCAGCCATACGGATATAGCGGCGTTGCAGGCATTGTAGTGTTGCCACTGCATATCAGAGAGCCGGGGACGTGCACTATAATAGGTTGTTTTTCCGATAGTGATTTCCGGAACCGGATTTTTTGTTAGTGGTGGGGCTTTTTCATCGAGCAGCCATTTAAAGGAGTCTTTAAAACACACTACCTCTTCATCGTTCATCCAGAATGTTGCGTCCAGAATGTTGCGCCATCCCCGGAAGCGGTAGATTTGTTTCCAGGATATATATCCGTCTTCGTACACCTGAACAATCTGCCGGCCTGTTTTCCTGACAAAGCGTTTTATAAAAGGAATCCCCCCCTAATATCCTGCGCCAACGTTCGGCATAGAGCAAGGGTTTCAGGTTACAGAAATGAAGAAATACGTTTGTCAGATAAGCATCCTCGCTGGTGTATTTTCCTTTTAACCTGTCCAATATTCGCCATTGCTCTAATGTCAATGCGTTGTAGTTCTTTGGGGATGTCAGGTTTATTTTTTTTGTTTCCATACGTTTTACTTTTAAATTAAACTCCATCATTATGTCCGGCACCGAGCCAGAAACAGCTTCCCTGGTCTAATCCTTTACGGCGTTCGATAGGGATGCCGGTATTGTTTCCCGGGAAATCGGGGTAGTTGGTTGTATCGCCTGCCATTGCTTTGGTTGCCATTTCGATGAATATGCCGGCTTGTTTTTCAAAGGTGTGTCTATTGTAACCGTGGGTGCCTTCCGGTGCATTTAGTTGCTTGTCGTTCATGGCGGTGTAATTGGCAAGGGCGGCTTGCAAATGGGGAAGTACTTTTTTATCGGCATCTGTTAGTTTTCTGTTCATTTTGCGGGTAATCAGACTGTCTATTGTTTTGTCTCCCATTTTTGAACGGATGTATAAATGTTCTGCCGACCGGAGATTGGGGAGCAGGCGGATAAAATCACGCCGTCCGTTTTCAAGGTGGATATATTGTTCAAATTCCGTGGCTGTGAATATCAGTAGACCGGTTTGTCGCCAGAACCATTCCGATTCTTTCCATAGTTCTTTGTCGTTCTCTGTGAAATGAATGGAATTTTTTTCAAGGAACAGGAGCAGATAATCTACAGCATCCCACGCGTCCTGAAGAGTGCTTTCTGTCAGCGCATCCGAACGTGCTTTACTGGCGGCAACTGTGTTTGAGTTTTCGGTTACGGTCAGATTCCCCTGCTCATTGATGGTAACGTTTAAGGATGGAATGGCTTTCCAGATACCAAACTGTATGGTTATCGTTTGTGAGAGTTCTAACAGTTCCCTATATTTCTTATCCTGTATGTTTATTCCTTCATCGTCATATAATTGATGAAGTTTTTCATACAAAGGAATGCCCAGCACCGGAATAAGGTACCTTCTTTCTGCCGACCGGATGAAGGATTCGTATTTATTATAGGTTTTGAACGTGTTGTTCGGGAACAGCCGTTTTATTTCATCAATGTTTTTAACCAGCATCTTCTTTATTTTTAAACATTACTACTCATTTCTTCTACTCCCTGTTTGTTCTTATCCAATGTAGTAAGCACGTGAACCGGAATATCAAAAAACAGGTTTTCGTCCCACCCATTGAATCTCTTTATCAGATATAAAGGTTCGAGCAGGAACACTTTTTGCGGGAACAGGTCGAGTTGTTGCAGAAGATTCAGTTCACGGGCTTCTGTACCGCTGGCCACTTTCTCTTTTCCGGGAATGGCTCCTACTGTCTGCGGATGGATTCCCTGGGCATACAGCATCACGTTGGCAATCTCGGCAATGTCCTCTTTGACGGAAGTATCGGACGCTTTGGTGCGGTCGAGTTGTTCTATTTCTACCCATTTTACTACTTTACCGTCTATTGTTTTGGTCATGGCAACCAATGCTTTGCCGTCGTTCGCCGGGTTTTTAAGCCATCCGGTCAGTTCGTCTACCAGGTTGTTGTAAACCTTTATCCTGTCTTCCTCTTTTATGGCTCCACAACGTTGGTATTCATACATTACATATTCTTCATTCAGGTGGATGATATAGGAAAACATAATGCTGTTCTTTAGCTTTACGCTGCGTTGGTTCAGCATGGCGAGCATATAGATAAAGATTCCGGAAGAGAATAGTGTGTACCAGGAGGGTTTGGCATAGTAGGGTTTTCCGGGGGTTGGCAGCCGGAGCGGAAGCACATAATCAGTTGTGCGGTTTCTGGTTTTTGTATTTTTCTGTGCTTTCGTCTTTTCACGAAGCTGCGAAAGGGCATCGTTTATATCCAGTGCTTCATATATTATTTGCCGGTTATAGTTTTCTGTGTCCTGACTCTCTATAGTATCTATTCCTGAACCGGCAAATTCCCGGCTATATACACAGTAGTTTATCCGTCCGTATTTATCCATTTCCCCTTTACGGGTACAGGTGGCTTCGAGGTGGCGGAGTTTTACTATTTTGGGTTCCCAGTCTTTATCATCACGCCCGATATTTAACTGGAGAAGTGGAAACCAGTTCCAGAAATATGCCTGGTCTGCTGCCTGTTCCATCAGCCAGTTGGCCAGATTATTATTTTCACAGAACTCATTCCACCGTTTATTCGTTTCTTTCCAGTTGGCGTATGCCTCTTTGAGTTCTTCCAACTCCTCTGTATCTACGGATGAAGCCGGATTGTTTGTACCCGGTTGCATAGTGGCCCGTCCGGTGGTTTCGACTTCCCGGATACGTTGCCGTAGCCACAGACCGCCTAACTTGTATTCTATCTGCACACGTTTCGGCTCGCCATTTACTGTACGGTAAAAGACAAAATAGGATTTGATGCCTTGCGAGAACAGGTTATTGATTATTTTTCGCTGTGTAGGGGCAATATAAGGCGACAGATAAGCGCGTTTTATAATTTCGGTAGGCAGGCGGTTATCGGCTCCCCACTGGATATACCGTTTGTTTTGGTTGGTTTTTCTATTACTTATTACCGGTACAGCACCGCCGTCCGACTTAAATATATCCTGGCTTAGATTGGTTGGGAAATCAATAATCAGCGCACTTGCCATCTTCATTTCCTTTTTGGTTCCCATATTCATTTCCACCACACGGAAGGGCGGACGATAGTTTTCATTCATATCATTACCTCCCTTCCGTTGATTTCAATAAAAAACAGCCCTTTTACTTTCCGGATTTGTCCGTTAGGGAACATCAGGTTGTAGGTACCGCCGTGATAGGAGCTGGTACAAATCACATCTTTCAGTACCATCAGTTCACCATTCTTTTTAAATACTTTGCCGGAGAAGGGTATTCCTTTCCCTTCTCCGTCTTTCGCTTCAATAATGGATGCGATTTCTCTCATTCGTATAGGAAGCATTCTACTACTCATCGTCTGTTTCAGTTTTTATGTTTAAGCAAAGGAAGGAGCGTTTCCGGCAGACAGGGATACCCTGCTGGTTTATTTCGTTGTGATGGATAAAGAAACCGTTTTCGTCTAATTGTTTTAGCAGACGTATCAACGGGTCAAATTTATCCGACGCGTATGCCGACATCATTCTCCGGAGAACATTCAATGTAAAGAACTCTTCTGCCTCTGACAGGTTTTCGCAATACCGGTAATCCCGTATGAATGCCTGTACACGCAGGTCGGTATTATCGGCTGCCGGATTGTCCGTTTCTTTATTTTTTATTTCACGTTTCATATTTCAAATTTCATGATTCCTATTTACAGAGGAAAGGACAAAAACTATTCAGGATATTCATGGAGCGTCCGGGCAGTCACTTCGCATATCTCCGGTTTACCGAAAACAAAGTCTATTTTTTCTATCAATACCTTTTCGCCGTCTATTATTTTAGGTTTGGATAAATCCATTCCTTCTATCTCTTCCAATGGCAGATTCATGGGTATAACACATACCTGATTGGCATACCTGAGCATCCGGTCCCGGTAGGTATAAAAGGCATCGTATAAATTATCATCGCCTGTGAATATGAGATTTAGTTCACCCCATTTATTGCCTGCTCTGTCATAGTTAAAGTAGGAACCCATTTTAAAAAGCTGGTAATAGATATTGGTTGCATCTCCGTAATGGCCATTGCGCTGCCATCCCGGAACAGAGAAACACAACATAGGACTAAGCACTGTTTCTTCCTCTTCTTGTATCTTCCCGTCATTGGTTATAGAAAGATAGGTATTCATATTACGCAGGTTGCCTATATAAGGTAAAGTGAATGATTGTGATTTTCCCAGGTTGATAGTACTGCCCGAGTTTGCCATCGGTACGCTGATATTCTTTAATTGAATATCTTCAATATTAATCGTTGTGTCTCCTTTTTTATCCCAGAAAGACGAACTGACATATTTGTAAGTAAAAACAGGTCGTTGTTCCCAGTCTGCTTCCCTGATCATGTAACGTCCCATATATGGCCAGTAATTAAGATAGGATGTGAGTGTTTCGGTTGTATTCCATACATTTTTAATAGGTCCGTATTTGCACTCAATTCTTCACGGCTGTTTTTTTCTACCGAAGCATAAGGGGTTAGCGACCTGTCCATTGTGATATTGAGATTCGATGGTTCAACAAGCTCTATACGTGTTTTTCCTGCAATATATCTGGTCAGGTCTTTATCGGCATGGGAAGTTATTGCTTCGTTCCATGTTACTATATCTATCTTCTGGCCACGTTCTACAAATTCCACCCCGAAATTTGTACGCACGATATTAATCAGATCCATCACTTCAATATCACCGGGTATTAACTGGCTATAATCAATAAATCCACCACAAATAGCATCGGCTGTATTATTTATCAGTACAATACGCCTGAGAGAATTATGGGTATCGAAAATATTGGTGTTAAGTGTATAACCGAATTCTTTCATTATATTGCGCAGAACTACCGATAACTTTAGAAAAGGTGTGATACCATATCCTATGGGTAACTCAATGGTGTTTTCAGTTCCATCAGTTGTCGTTACATAATTGCGGGGTTCCTCGCCTACAAATTTCACTTCAGATGAATTCTGGCTTACACTAATAGTTTCGTTCAATATGAATGTCATGTCTTCCTGCTCGTAATCGGAACGCTTCAGTTCATTGCTTGTTTTTACCGGAAATACATAAAAATCTTCGTTTGCTTCTTCCCGCATGATTAGTTTCAGAATAACCATTATTATGTCTACTCCTGAATAGGTTCTTTTCGGCCAACTGATATCTCCCATTTTTACCCCATTCATTTTTTCGTAGAGCTGGCCTTCGTTGGTATAGAATGTACAATCGATACCATCTGCCGGATGGGCGGAGTCTATAATGAGTACGCCGGACATATTTACGCTGCCGTGGTGCATGATTACGTCGTGACGTTTTTGGAACCGGTTGGTGGATTGACCCCGGTATAGGTATCCGATTATTTTCATGTTATGCTCACTTGCCGGCAACGTTAGAGGAATGGACTGGCTACCGGTATCCGTAAGGAAAGGATTGGTTTGGCTCATATCCGCCGTAAATCCGGGACTGAGCATAAATTCCTGTTGGGGGGGATGTTTGAGTAAAGATTCTCATTTTATTTGAAATTTCATTATTTCAAATATCAGGCATCCTGTTTGAAAGGGAAAGGATAAAAATAATGGCATAAAAAACCCCGTGCCGTCTGTCTCCCGACTGTCGTTTGCACGGGGAAAATGCCGGAATGATTAAACCGGCTTATATAGGAGATGTTTAAAACAGAGTAGGTTTGTAAATCAGGTATTCTTCATCGAAGAGAAGATACCCGTATGTAATAGCATGTTTTACCAGCTCTATTACTTCCGGATTTAAGATAGAAAGGTCTGTTTGAGCCACCGACATCAGTTCATACGGATTAAGAAACGTAGTTTCTATCTTCCAAAGCAAATCATCTACTACACCGCATTTATTTTCCTCTTTTTTTAGTCCTACATACATCATCATGCACATGGCCAGCACAGTACGGGCGTTTTTGACTCCGTTTTCAAGATGATATTGTACGATTTGTGCCCCTTGTTCAGCACTCTTTAAATCTTTCTCCCGGTGTTTCCTGTCTGAACTGTCTAACCTTTCTGTTACACTTTCAATAAGATTTTCCGGCTTTTCGTAATTTAGTAGACGGGTGTTTGTGTATTTCATCTGCGGCCTCCTTTCTTTGCTGAACGGTAGCACATGATTGTGGGAAGAAGCAAGGGGAAGAAAAAGACAGTGAGAACAGCCAGTAACACGGCTGTGTACATCTTAGCTTCATATACCGATTTACAGGGAGTGATGCCTAAAGGAAGGCGATTGTAGAACCTGGCTATGGAGGGCCATACATTTACAGATATACTTTTTTGTGCTCTCGCACCATCCAGTACAGCGATATCAGAAAGAATGACTACCTTTTTCATGCCGTAGCCTCCTTTCTTTTATTTACTATCTTCTTTTCAAAAATAATAGTACTATCACTCATAGAGCATACTCCATCCAGTCCGTTCGATAGTTCTATCGGATATACATCCGCCACCGGATTATTCCGTCCGCGGGCGTAACAGAAGATAGTACGCATCAGTTCGTCGATGGTTTTGTAATAGAATATTCTCCAGCCACCGTCACCATCGATATTATCAACAACGGCAGACTGTATATCCTTTAGTTCGGTTACGGATATTACTTCGGGGTCCTGATAAATATTTCTACGGTGAATACTATCTACCCGGCCACAGAAATCATTATAAGCATCATCATGCAAATCTGCCGGATGATTAAGATGGGCAAGGGTTGTAAAATAATAAGGAGTATCTGCCAGATAGGAATAAGAGTCTGATTGTACATCAGTTTTAAAGGTAACAGTATAAACTATGCAATATGCACCTTGTTTACACTCACGATTTGTGCCCGTAATGTGGGCGGACGGTTTGTTTTTGGTTTTCATACTGTAATGACTTTTGACTTTTTAGGCAGAAAAAAAAGAACGGCTGCCATTTCCCGCTTCGTCAAAAGTCATTACAGTATTCTCCGAAAAGAGCACTTAAAATGTTGGGAAAGGCAACCGCCTATATCATCATGTTTGGACATAAAAAATGCCCGCAATATTTTCGAGCACTAACCGGGCTCATTCGGTGTTGAATTCTGTAAAAACTTTTGACTCTACAAACATACGGACTTTTTTTGGATGAAAAAACTACTTGCCAACTTTTTTAATGATTTCCCTAACCGTTCTTTTAAAGACTCAATATAATCAAATCCTTTATAATTACCTTGTAATCTTCCAATAGCATAAGTCAAAATTTTGCAATCCGATTCGTAGTCTTTCAACTTTCCAAATAAAATGCTCAATCTTAATACTGCGTCATAGAATACTTTCCTATAGATATCTTTACTTTGCAGAATCTTGATATATTCATTAATGGCTCGTTCTGTATTACCTTCTTTCTCAGCTTTCCTACCTTCTTCAAATAATAAATCAGCCAAAACATCCAAATGGTAATTCAGACCTAAACTGACAGAACTTTTGTCTTCAAATTCAAAGTCTACATTAACAGAAAATAAATTATCCATTAAATAGTCGTAATTTAGTGAAATCAGTTTTATAGGAGACAAGTTTTCCAGTTCATCGAATTCATCTTCTTTGCTTAATTCCTTATACAAATCAACAACATTCTTAGTGTCGAAATATCTTTTGAGTTGAGAATTCTTCATTTCTCTGTTTTCTTCAATAATAAAAGATGGGGGATCTTCTATATCTAAAGTGTATGTAGCATCTGTATTAATGCTAATTCGCTTTTTTATTGGAGCCAATAAAACCCAGTAATAAGGAGTTCTACCTTCTGATATTTTACGGATTTCACATTTGAAATTCTCACCGGATGAGATGTTGTTTTGTACTTCTTCCAATGCTTCTTCCGGAACATATCCCAATTTTACGCCATTCGTAGTTCTTACACTAATTGCCTTTTCGTTGTAAGAATTGTTAGGTTCAGATATTAATTCTATCTGTTCATATTCTCTCACATTTTCAAGCAGCTTCTTTTCTTCATTGTTTAGATAATGAGTTCCAGCTACTTCAAATTTAATACTTCCACTTGGATTAAAATATACTTTTGGTTTTTCCGTTTTTAGGATCGAAACTCTTTCAGAAGAGACATAAGGAGTTTTTACGGAATTTATCGGTCTATTTTCTTTCTTTGCAGACCCAACAGCCAGAGCAATAATTATTATCACTATGGCTACAATAAAAATAATTGTTACCATCATATAAGTGGTTTAAAGGGTTAACCTGGAATATTAAATGAATTTATTTATACCTTCCAATAGCCGCGTTTCTCTTAGCATTATATAAATCGGATAGTTTTAAGTAGTCCAACTGTACATCAATGCTTTTTAATTCTATTTCAAATCTTTTGTTGAGTTTTTCCAAACAATTTTGTTTGAACTGTTCATTTCCAGCCGTTGCATACTGTTTAAATTCAGGGGAGTTGATAATAATAGGATAAAGTAGTTCTTTTGCTTTTTCCTTATCTCCGGAGACAGCCCACATAAAAAATACGGGGTCTAAACTTTCAGGTTCTTCCTCTTTAGTAAGTATTGACCTAATACCATTTACGTCTTCGGTCATTTTCCATACTTTGAAAAATAAAATAATCTGCAAAATACCAAACGCAAATGCTACAATCCAGATTATAATCTCAACTACAGTTAATTCGTCCATCATATAAGTTCTTTAAAGTTAGAGGCGTGAAGATACAAAGAAATTGACATATGTCAATTAATCAGGGGTTAAGTTGATTTTAAGGAGGGAATATTTGGGAGGGAAAGTTAAAAACAATAGATTTATGGCGAAAACTAAATTTTTCATAGTTAAGGTTTAGTAAGGTCCGGGTCGTGAGGTTCGGACCTTTTTATTTTATCCTCCCATTCTCAAACACTCCTTTGATATCTGTATCTTTAATGGAAAATGAGAGACGGGTATGGTCGCACTTTTTTTGTTCGGCGGCGGCTGTGAAATTGATGTAAAAAAGGATGTTGCTTAATACATCTTTGTGTTTGGATTCGGGGTATATGTTCCAAATCTCTTTTATTATTTCGGCACTTACTTCTGTTTCGTTTATCGTAATGCCGCCTTGTTTTACGATGCTGTCTATTGCTTCGTATTTCTGTATAGCCGGTTGTAGGTTGACCGGTTTCTTTTTGAATAGATTCATACTTCTTTTTTTTTTGCAAAGTTATTTATTTATCATTCAAGATAGTCTGATTCGCTGAAACATATTTTATCGAACTCGGATACCTGAATGGTAACAAGTACCATAAACCAGCCGTCGGAGGCCATGGGGCCGAGTGTTTCATAACGTACGTTTGTCAGGTCTACGTATGCCAGTGGGTCGGGGTTCTTTGGGTCACGGCGTGTTTTGGCTTTTTTTACGTCCTGCTCAAGATATAGGAGGAACTTTTTAGCATGCAGAAAACAGTCTGCTTTCGCATCCGCCTGTATCCGGTAATCTGCCATATCTACACCCCATTTCATAAACAGCAGCTTTACATACGGATAGTCGAAACGTTTCGTAATATCAATCGTTCCTTCCAGGTGGGTAACGATACCACAGCACGGGTCGCCGGGTGGGTCCACGCTGATATAGTTTTGCAGCATCTCATCGATAGCCATCTCATCATTCACCCGGAAGAAGCGTCGCCGCCCTTCCGAGTGTTGTATAGGCTTGTACTTTTCAGCCCATTGTTCCATGTATATATCAAAACGAAACATACGTATCTGTTATGAAATTTCTTACAATCTTTCGCCTTTATAAGAACTATTGTATAATACCTGCCGCCTGTTGGCTCTTTTGGTAGTATACGACAGGTGGATAAAGGTATCATATAAAATAGCCTGGTCGAAATCGAGTCCACTGGCCAAAAGCACATGCAGGACACTGATAGGTTTTATATAATAGGTTTTACCGCCATACTTGAAATAAAACTTATTGTCTGCCGCTTCTCCTGTCCGGTGCTGGGAAGATTCCACTCCGCCGACAGCCACATTTAATTTCTGCGACCTATAACCCGATGAAATTACATCCTGCCATCCGGTTCTATCACACAGGGGTTGTAACAGGTTATTTACAAACGACTGAATTGCCGGCTTTACTGATGTGGGGATAGTATTATCAATCCCTTTCTGATTAGCTGTTGTACTATATGAAAATTCACTCCAACTAAAATTCTTGCTTATTTTTGTCATCTTCTTCAATTTTAATAAAATCAGATTTACTCTGAAATTTAACTTTTACCTTTTTTCCACGTATAGCATAGTAGTTGACTAAGCAACTTTCAAACTCTATTCCGTAGATTATCACGAGTATCAGCATGGGAGGCACATACTCCCATACCTTTTCACCAATGGATTTACCCATAAAATAGGTGATTATCACCCATAAGATATATCCAAAGAGTTTATCAAAAGTCCTCCGGAGTGCCCGGGAACGTTTAATTTTCTCACGCCGTACTGTGGCTGCTCGTAGTCCGAAGTAGAGGTCTGCAAAAACTAACGAAACAGCCAGAAGGAGTAGCCATTTAGACCACTCCAGAAACTCATAAAATTTAAGTAGTAGTGTATCCATGTGTGTCATATTAATTAATCTGTTTTGGGGTTAAGATTATTTTAGAGAATAAAACCTTCATAAATTTCAATCCATGCTTGTCTCAGTTCATCATCATCACTTCCTGCAACAACATAGTATTTCTTATCCTTATATGTTACCCAGTATTCCACCAGTATATAAGTGCCGACTGTTATACTGTCGAAGACTGTTCCTGAAGCTGAACTCTCTATTACTTTTCTCCACGATTCAACAGACGATGCTGCAGTTGCACGTCTTGTGGTAGGTATGGATAAAATTTCAGAGGACCTGATTATAGCCCCTAATTCAGTGGCATTTATTCTCGTTACTTCAATATTCAGATTGTCAATGGCTATACTAACAACTGCTCCAGTATCAACCAAACTTCCCTGATATACTATCTTACTTCCATTATTATCACTGCCCCCCCTCACCATCTTCTGACGACTCCAATAGTCCGTCTGTTAAATCACCATAATTCTCCGGAGTCATTGTTTGGGAAGTACTGTCTTTAGAAACGACAGTTGTATCAGCCATTTTATCCCTGACAACGTTTTTCCCGTCAGATGATATAAAGAGATAAGGGGTTCCTTTATCTATTAGAGAAGAAAAGGATACCTGATTTGGAGAATGCGTTCGTATATATCCCGGTTTGCCTCCGGAAGCATGTTCTATCAAGATAGAACCGCTCGCTTGTTTTTTATGATTGTTGGCATGGCGTTTTTATTTTTTGTTTTTATTTTTCAACTAAAATATATGATAGTTATTTGGTAAAAAAGGACAAATATGATAGGAATAACTCGAATTATCCAGTTAATTATTTATTTTCATTATAATTTCATTCCAGCTTTTTCGAACGATTTGACCTATATAATGAGGAGAATTGTTATCAACTAAAATACCATTCTCATTGACTACAATGAAATCATATAAAGCAGCATTGATATTATTTCCAATTGCTGCTAAATTTCCAGTTTGAACATATCCATATTTTTGAGTTTGGAAATCGTTAAGTGCTATCCCTGCAAAAGATTTGTAATTTGTTTCTGATAGTTTTTCTACACCGACTGGAATATCATAATCATAGTCATAACCAGAATGCCAGGATGTTTTTTTTTGTTTATAAACATAGCAAAGAATATCACCCTTGATAATAGTATGATGACCCATATTCATCATATATTTACAGGTATCCGTTTCGGGGATACTCAGGAAGTTATTCCCTCCTGTTTTGATTTCAGGACAAAATGTGCCGGTAAAATTGAATAGCCAGGAATTATTTATATTATTTCCATTAGTTTCTATGGAAATTCCACCAGGAATGTTACAGTTTATAAAATTGACTACATCCCGAACCTGACCTTTTGCAGATGTGTTTTTAAAATTTCCAAAAACAACTCCATACATACCACCAATGAAACAGTTCCTAAAATCAAAAATAGCAGGTAACCCTAACCCATTATCATCCCAGTTATGTAAGTTTACGCCACAACTACAAATGGCATCTGCAGGCTTAGGGATTATTTTACTGTTATATACATGTATACTTTGTGAACATCCTAACCCTACACCAAGGGCCTGGCCTCCATTTGTAGTATCATTAATGAATTTATCAATTGTATCTTCAAGTCTTTCTATAATACAGTTTTCAATAAGCACATCAAAAGATCTTTTTAAATTAATATTATCAATATGTAAAGCATATACAGATGTATCATAAGCTTGTATTGACATATTTCTGAATGAGCAGTTACTGCGGGCAAGCAATCCGGAATCAAATCCACTTCCTTCATCGTAAATGCCATCCGTATGGTATCTTAGGAAGGTGTTTTCTGCTCCTATTCCAATGAAGTTCCAGCCTTCTTTTACATCTAAAGTGCGATTCATTATATCATACAGTTCATCGTATAGGTATATATTTAACTCACCTTCTTTTTCATTCTCAAAAACTTCTTCTAATGATGAGTATGTCGCATCTGACCTTATTGCTGATACCGTAACTTCACGGATTATTTTTTTGTAAGATATTACACCTTTAAAAAAATCTGTGTGCACATAGTTATGAATTGAACCAATCGTTAAGTGAACAGCTACGGCACCAGATGGTGGTGATAGATTTATTTGATTATTAGCTACATTAATCCATGTGTAACTAGTCGTTATAACCATACCGATTGCATTTAAAAATATTGGAATGATTCTAATTTCATTTGTATGTGTTCCAAAATCAAGATATAATAGATTACTCAATAAAGGTAGTGGCCGAAAAGTACGACAAAGTCCTGAAATGATTGTACCATTTGCAAGATATGAACCAGATACAATATTGTTGTATATTGACCAGTTGTCAGGAATGACAGGTCTTATTGGTGTGATTTTAACATCGTTTGCAGAAATGGCTGTAGAATTCGATTTTTTAATTGTAAGATTTATATATGTAGCATTTGCTGGTTTACTGAGTTTAAATGTATTAAACATTCCTGTTTCCCATACTGTTGATCGGGATAATATGGATAGATTGAAATCAAGATAGTCGATAAGTACTAAAACCTCAGAATTATCAATGAATTCAATGTTAATATATTGAATATCGCCACAGGAAAGGGGAGATATATTTCTTACTGCAAATTTATCATTAATTGTAGGAGAAATATACCATGTTCCATTTTCGGTATCATATGTATCTCTAAGGTTGATCGGATATGCTTTAAATTGAATGTTTTGTTCAAAACTTCCTCCACCAATAAGTCCAATCGATAACTTAAAATATTTAGCTAAAGCAAAATCAGAACTGATCACACTCATTATTCCATTAAATGGTGTTCTCCAGGTAATATATCCTAAATAAGATTCATTTTGAGTGTAATAATCAACTATTACCTGAAGATTATCATAATAGGTAGATGTTTCCAGTACGATAAATCCAGAAGAAGGTATTATCTGTTTATCTTTTGTTCTAAAAAATGTACTATCTGTCGTAATTGTTCCGGCATAACTTAACCAATAACCCTGTTCAAAATCTTCTTCTTTAAAAATCAAGACCGGATTATTAGATTCATTATAAAAAGAAGATGTATCAATAATATCCGTTTCCAAATCAACTAAATCTCCTTTACTGACCATATTAGAAGAAAAATCTGTCAGCATTGTATTATTCCACTTCTCACCGTCCCATTGCCAGATATAAGGTTTTCCAGTTTCCGGGTCAACTGAATCTTCAACAAAATAAGCATCTCCACGAGTATTTCCCGAAGTTGGTAAATTGCTAACACTGGGAACAGAGCCTTTGTGTACCAAACCTACCGCTATATTATTTATCGCGCCCAGTAACGCATTATCATTCTCGTATATGGTGTTTGCGACTGTGCTTCCGGTGTCACCGCTGTTTATTCTTTTTAATGTTATATTTGTTGCCATAGTTTTTTATTTATACTGATTTCCATTCTTCTCTTGGTATCCATACTCCGCTGTTGTCCCATATTCCGTATCTTAATATCCACAGGTCGCGGGTTATTGTGGGTAAATCTTTTCTCCGTATGTTTAAGTATCCCGCATCTTTCACCTGGGCGTATTTGTAGGAGAAGGTGTAGGTGGATGGGAGGTCGGAGGTGGTGTAGGTGGCATCTACTTCGGTGATGACGATTTCTGTCGGGGTTTCGTCTACGTGGTGCCATGCTTGTTTTGACATGAACAGGTCCTGTAGCCATTCGGCTTCTTCGGGGGACTGGTATCCGGTGTTGCGGGTGTAAAGCCGGTCGGTGTCTATCCGGTAGGCTTTTTGATTTCCGTTGATTTCGCCCAGGTTGTAGGTGCATTCCGGATTGAATGCTAATTCTCCGTAGGCCCTGATGGTGTCGATGCCTCCCAGGGTGTTGATGAATGAATACCATCCTTCTGTCTGGCTCAGGCGGTCGGATACATAGTAACGCTGTACGTAGGAGATACGGGTTCCGTTGGTATCTTCGGTCCATACGTCGTAAGCGGATGGTATTTTTCCGGTTATTCCGTAGATGTAACGGCATGACATGTTTTGTGTTAGAACTACGCCTTGCTGTATTTGGACTATGGTTTGTTTATCGCCTGCCCGGTCATCGTAGTAAGGTACGAATACTAAGTATATATCCTGGGTGGCGTATAGGGTAAGCCATTCCGGTGACTGAAAGGTGACAGCTTTTTCCTGTGGTTGCCAGGTCAGGAAATGTTGCATCAGGAAGTCATCTGTTCGTCCTGTGAAACCTCGTATTCCTCCGTTTACTGCGATAAAGGTAGATGCGTGGTCGTCATACTCAGCCACAAACATACGTGCCATATTGGGCTGTACGAACCGGTCGGATGTTGGGAAGACAGTTTCCAAATAGCCTTGTATGACATCCGTGACATTGATGGTTATCCGGTTGTTTCCCGAAGATGGATAGTATGTTTCGGAAAGAATCAGGTTTGCTGTTGCAACGGAACCGGCATACAGTTTGAAATCTACCGGTGAAGCTGACTGAAGGATGAATTCCTTCATGTTTCCCGACAAACTTACTATATCCGGTTGTTGTATGTTTACTACTGCCACTTTCTTAAACAATAAATGTTTTCTCAAAATTAAAAGGACATTTTAGGACGGAAAAGGACAAATACACCCCACCGGCTACTGTATGGTAGCTATCCGGGAACTTCCGTTAAAGAGGTAGTGTACGTTTGCAGTGTGTTTATTAACCTTTAATCAAGTCAAGTTATGGCAGTTAAATTTAAAGTAATTCAGAAGAAAAATCCGCGTAAACCGGATGAGAACGGAAAGTATTATGCGCATGCCATGGTGTCGGGTACGATGTCGATTGCCAAATTAAGTGAACGTATTTCACGGGCGAGTACCGCAGCCCGCGGGGATGTACAGGTCGTGATTATGTCGCTGGTAGATGAAGTGATTGATGCGCTGGAAGACGGTAATACAGTAAAACTGGGCGACCTGGGTACCGTGCGTATCAGTCTGTCGAGTACCGGAGAAATTTCCGCCGGTAGTGTAACGGCCAACAATATTAAAAAGTGCCGTATTGTATTTACCCCCAGTGTGATGTTGAAAGACCGGATTAACCGGATCAGCTTCAATAAGTCTGTTTCTGAAAGCAACACGGAAGATGATAACGGGGGTAATAATTCGGGAGATAACCCGGGTGATGGCGAGTATGAGTAATCTTTGAGTAGTTAGTAGCTGGTAGTTAGTAGGAAAAATACTCCTGTAAAACGTGCAAATTCTACTAACTACCAGCTACTAACTACTATCTACTTAAAAAGATGTATCTTAGTGTTTTTAAACGATATGACCAAATACCCTGAAATAACGCCGCGTGCTACCAGCTTTACGGAGCTGGCTTTGCGATACAATCCGAATATGAGCATAAAAAGTGCCCGTCGTATCCTGCGTGAGTGGGTAAACATCAATATTCCACTTCAACACGAACTTTCCCAGACCGGCTATACCCACAATCTACGTATATTAAGCCCTTTTCAGGTTTCTCTCTTCTTTAAATACCTGGGGGAGCCGTAATCCTTTTTCTAATTCCTGCACCGATTATTTCATTTTCTGAAAAAACCAGTGATATTTCAGAGGTCCCATAGGAGGGTTTTTTAGTTACATACGTTGTCTTTGTATTTCCCGGGGGATTGCTGGATTACTTCTAACATGTAGTCAGCCATCTGACGGGCAATGCTATTTATATCGTACAGGTCGGGTAACGAATCAATACCTGTGTAGTTTTCTATGGTTACAAAGATGTAATACCCCGGTACCTGAGTACAATAGGGTAATGTTTTAATATGCGTTATCCTTTCGTTATAATGAACACTAAATCTATCAGGATTCGGTACAAACCAAAGTTTTCCATACAGTGTGCCCTCCGGCAAATTCATTATAACGTATCGGCTTCGTTCTTTGTCCATCCGTTTGACAAAAAGCATATCGTTTCGCTTATTCATTGTTCAATTGTTTTTCTAATTTTTGTATGGTTTATTTCGTTTTCTAAAAAACCGGTGATATTTCAGAGACTCCATAGGAACCATTTATCTTTAATCATAACCGAATTCTTCATTCAATATATTTTCATCTTCCCAGTCGCAATAATCGCAATACCATTTTGCACAGGGTTTTAATATATTTTCTTTGATATAGTCGGCATCTGTAGAGACGTTCAGCGTTGCGCTATAATGTACAACGGCGGTTAATGACTCTTCTCCCAGGTTTATATTTTTAAAATTATAGGTTATCCCCCCTTAATTTAAAGACTTCGTTTTCCCGGTCGAATATCTCTATAACCGTTGCACTTCGTACGTGCAGGATTACCGTTCTGTTTCCCAGTGTACGCCCTTCGTGCGTGTTCCCGTCCAGAAAAAGCCATTCCGGAAGGGTTAAATCAATCATTTTCATACAAGTAAAATTTATATCATGTAATGATATACGAAAATAAACAAATAGTTCCGAAATACCACCGAAAACCGATGATATTTCGGAAATGCTATAGGAACTATAACCGGTGTTCCTATTGGCATCTTTTATTGATAACTTCATGTATAGACAAAATATATGATGTTCGCTGCATGCCCTTTATAAGGGCTTTTAAACAGTACGATTCTTCCTTCGGGTATATCTATAAAGGTTTCTTTTCCTGCGATAGATTCAAACTGTTTCAACATCCAATACGGTATATTTTTCCGGGTGTATACGGCTTTATAACCTTCTACTACTTTGTTGCTGCTATAATTCTCTAATGAGTAAATCAACTTTTCTAATTGTGTTTTCATAATGTTTTTGTTAAATAAAACTGGTGATATTTCAGAAACCCCATAGCAGCTTATTTAGTGCTGCTATGGTTGTTAATTACAATATTTGCGACTTCGTCCGCTGAACGTTTCGAGAGTATTCAGCTTGTTTATAAAGGTTTTCAACTTCAACAAAATTATATATATCATTCCATTTGTTACAAAACTGATTAAAATCGCTTTGATTAATGGATATAAACATTTTATTAATTTGAACTATAATTACAGGTTGGTCTCCTGTCCCTGCCCAATTCCACATATATTTTGCTGTTTCTTTAACTAAATGACATTTTTTCATGATGGATAATTTACAATTTTTAGTGAGTGATGTTTTTTATTCTTCGTTTTCCATGAAAGAAGGTAGATGGCCAAAATGTCCACCGTTGAAAATATGTGTATCCTTTTTAGATATAATCATGTACATACAACCGTCGTAATCGAATACACCGTTTTTTATCATTTTGTTTGTCACAATGTACTGTTTTGTGTTCATGTCATACGGGCGGCCGTTGCGCTCTACGATATCATCGCTCAGGTCAAAGCCTTTGTATAACATTTCTCTTTCTAACTCTTTGCGGCTGTTGGATTCGCTTAGTAAAGTCCAGGATCTGTTAAAGCCTGTATGGTTTCCGTGATTGCTTTTTATGAAATAATATTTTGTTGTCATAATTTTTGCGCCTGTATTTCCGGGACTGGCGGCCCTTCTTAATTATTAATATAGTTTTTATTTTTTCAAGTTTTTCGGATTTACAGGGTGCCAAAAACTTTCTTTATCCAGATAAACACATCCGCCCCATGATTCAGGATCACAAAACCCAAGAACTTCGAGGCCACTAAAAGATACCCCATAATTATTAGTAAAAGTAACGATGTCGCCTATTTTTAGGCTGGTCAGTTCTGAAGAAGAGGCAACATGAATATTGTTTTTTGTCACCCAGTTCTGAAAATCTTTTTTGTTTGATGTTGTCATATTGTGTTTGCCGTGTGTTATCCGGGACCGGCGACCCTTTTAAATTGTTTGAAATTCTGTTATTTTTCAATACTCAAATTTACACATAATATTTTAATTATCAAAGTTTTAGCATGGTTTTTTTAATAAAAAAACGAAGTTTTTTTGTGTGGTTTTTCCGGTATTGATTAGTGGCTTTTAGAAACCGTCCGGGCGGTTATCCGGGTGGCTGATCCGGATACCTGTTTGACCGGGATGGGGTAACAGATCTGTTGCCCTTTGCGCCGGGTGGATGCCTTCCGGTTCTGGCTGCCTGGGTGTGTACCCCCCGGCATATTTCCCCGATTTTTGGGGTTCGTCCGGACGGGGACGGGCGAGGGCGGCACGGAGTTTTTTGTTTGTTTCATGCGTTTTTTTCGATTTTTGGAAGGGGTGATGTCGCTTTTTTGCGGGAAAATGGGGGAAATTGCTTTGCAGTTGTTTTGATGGGGTGTTTGGAATGGCGGAATGGCACGCTGATTACGCGGATGGCGCAGAATTTTTATTTAAATAGATAGTAGTTGGTAGTTTTTCGGATCAGGAGATCCTTATACTCTAATAGGTTCGGATTGCAAATCCTCACATCCAATTAAGAGGCACGGAATCGGAGTTCCGCGCCAGCAAAAGCCAGCAAAATCTACTAACTACTACCGGAATGAAATTCCGGGCATTAGGGTGGCTCCTTCGCGGTAGTGGGAGTTGATACCGATGAAGAGGTCGTCGAAGGCGTCGGTGCCGTCGGTGCGGAGTTCGGAGGGGTTGTCTTCGGTGTCGCTCTTTTTTTCTTCGGATTTGTCTTTTTCTACACCGTTGTAGCCTTTTTTGCGGCCGGTGTTTTCGAGGGTGGCTATGAGGTATTCGTTGTTTTCTTTGTTGATTTCTACGAAGCAGTATTTTTGCTGCATTTGCAGGGGGTCTATTACTTCTTTGAATACGTCGATGAACATAAAGAATTTATCGTTGTGGAGCATGGTTTCTCCCATATCGATAGCAGCTACGTTCCAACCCAAAGCGGTTAGTTCGCGGTAGATGGTTTCGTGGAATTTTTCGTTTATTCCGCCATTAGCGTATTTGCGTTGTTTGGCGGTTTGGTTGTAGTAGAAGCTGACGTTCCGGTTGTATGCCTGGTGGGGTTTGTAATAGTCTGACCATTCCCGGCACAGGTTACGCAGGTCTTTCGGGGCTTTTACGAACATACTGCTCAGGATGCGTAGTTTGCGGAATCCGGCTGTTTCTACCCGCTGACCGGTGACTACCCAGTTTATATTTGCATTGTAGTCGAAAGCGATGTGCAGGCCCTGCTTCAGGTCGATATCCAAATCGAGGTGGGAGGTGTGTTCCTGTAATTTTTTAAAGTCCCATGTTTCGTAGGTGTTGCGGATACGGTTTTTGGGAGTAGGTTTGATAACGGTACGCAGGTTGTCTACTACGTCCGCCGTTTCTACTACGTAGGTATGTTTTCCGGCTTCAAACGCAGGGTAAAAGCCGTCTGACTGCCGTTTCTGACGGATATTCAGGATGGAGATGTTAAAGATGCGCTCCGGCAGGATGCGTTTCATGTTGGCGATATAGTCTACACCTACCACTTCGACATTCTCTATGGTATCCATTTCGAGGTACAGGTGGCATTTTTGGCGTAGGTGGTTGATGTGTTCCAGTTCTTTTTGTATCATCCATTTGGGCCATGCTTCATTTGTCATCAGAGCGTGGGCCCGGATGGCTTCTTCCAGTTCATCTTTGATGTTAGGGGTTGCCAGACGTTCATGGTCGAGTATCCATAACCCTTCACGGGTAAGCGGCCGGTCGGAAAACATCCACATGCCTTTTTTCAGGGGAAAGTCTTCAAACATCCCGGGGGTGCCCGACATGGTAAGGATGAGTTCGTTTTCTATATTTTCTTTTTTGGTTCCTTTGGCTTCGTCTACATAGCCGGCATCAAAGGAGTGTGAGTTGGCCGATAGCTTAACATCCTGGCTCAGGATAAAGGTTACATGGCCGTTATACCAGTGGATGCAATGTTCCCAGTCGTATGTTTTGGTGAGTGGCATACCGAATCCGGCTGATTTCGGGGCTTTTGAACCGAGATAGAAGTGGATGCCTTCTTTCAGCCCGGTCATGTTTTCAAGTGCGGTGATGGTGCTGGGAATGGTTCGGGTGAGTCCCTGTTTGAATGACTGGCAATAGATAAAGGACCTGCCACCGGGCATATAGGATACGATACGGTGCAGGTAGGGAGCTGCTACACCGGTTGTTTTACCTAAACGGCGTGCGCCTATCAGGTCGGCGTTCTGCGGCATCATTTCATACAGGTACCGCTGACCGGGATTGAGGTAGAAGGGTTTAGTTCCCATGGGTACGGTCTATTTTTAGGGGTGTGTCGGAAATGGGGTCCGCAGGTGGTAGGATTTCGTAGTCGGTATCCTGCGGTGGGTCGTATTCTTTTTTGTATTTGCCGTATTTGATGCGCAGTTTTTCCCGGAGTCCTTCGTCGGCAGGCGGCAGACCAAGTACCGATACATCACTGGTTGGAACAATGGGAGCCGGATAGATGCGGTCGTAGTCGATGGGTTCGGCTTCGTCTTTTTCCAGCCGGGCTACTTTGATAAGTTGAGCTACTAATTTGGCGTATACGTCGGGGTTTTCTTCGTTTTCGGATATTTTTTTCCGCAGGCCCTGTATGATTTCATATCGCAGGTCTTCTTTGTTAATCCTTGTGGCACCTGTTATCACACGCAGGTCTGCCAGGTCGTAATGTGCCTGCCGTTCGCCTATCTGGTGATGTGCCATCAGCCATTTGACACGTTCACTGTCCGAGCGAAGCGGATTCTTCATGCGTTCGTTATGCAGGTCACGCATCCGGAGAATACGTTTTACTTCGTGTTTAGCAAATATTTTTTCGAGGTCTTTTTCGTCATCGAAAAAATGGATAACCAGGCGTTCCAGAAAGGATTTTTGTTCCATATTCTTAAATTTTGAGTAGTTGGTAGTTAGTAGTTAGTAGTTAGTAGTTGGTAGAAATTGGAAAAAACTCAGGATAGAGCTATGCTACCCTGAGTTGTCAACTTCACATTTATTCAACCGCACTATATATAATAACCTCGAAAGGTTTTGGTCGGAACTGTTGGTCGGAGGGGATTTGTAATCCCCGACTAATGAGTATGAGGATATCCATATCCGGAAAACAAATAATTACCTATTAAATACCAACATACGGTTATATTTAAGCGGATTAAAAATCCTTATACTCTACAGGCGGGGATTGCAAATCCCCTTCAACCAATAACCAGGGTACAGATTGCAAATCTGCGCCAGCTATACCATCATTTACTATTTTCTACCAACTACCAACTACTGACTACTATCTACTAACTACTTTTTTTATCACTCTCACAAAGGCTTCTTTTGTTACGGGGTCGTTTACCATGGTGAACGATTCGTAGGCCATGGAGGTTTGGTCCTGGAAGAAGAAGCCACCGGTTACGAGGAGTGAGTTTCTTTCGTTTTCTGACCAGATGGCGTATAGGTGGTTTCCTTCGGCTGCTTTCCAGCTTTTCAGGGCACCTTGCTTTACTAAGCCGTTCAAAGTGTTGCGTGTGGACTCGTTTAATGACCACAGGGTAACTATCATCTCGCCGCCGTAGGTGAGGACAGCTAAAGCGGAAATAAGCCGCGAGAGGGTAAAATCTCCCGCGGATATGAACAGTTCGTTTCTGTCTGTTTCCGATAGTTCCCGCAGGCGGTTCTCGAAACATCCTACGCATGGTTCTACGAATAGATTTTTTATTCTACTCCCCATTCTTTCAACTCTTTTTTGCGTTCGGCAACTTTATCCGGTTTTGTTTCGGCATAACGTTCGATGTATTTCCGGTTGGCTTCTATGCGCTTTAGTTTGCATTCGGCGGCGAATGCAGGGTCCGGCATTTGGTCGATTTGTTCTTTGGTATAGGAACCGGAAGTTTTTTTGCCGGCATACGGATTTTCTTCTTCTTCTTTTTTATCTTTGTCTTTCGTCTTCTCTTTCTCTTTTTCCTCCTTTTCCTTTTCAAAGAATGCGGCTACTTTATCATAGAAAGCTGATATTTCTTTTTCCTGTGCATCCAAATCGTTCAGGATGGGGGCGATGATTTCCGGTTCTGCGTTTACGGCTGCTAACCTTTTGGATTTTTTATGCAGACTGCGCAGGTTCAGGTATTTATCACCGATTGTTTCGCCTTCTTTTTGCAGCTCTTCCGGCAGACGGTCTTTATAGGTGTC
>JAJQAZ010000031.1:45764-51594 GCA_021203545.1 Tannerellaceae bacterium
GTCTTTATAGGTGTCGAACTCTGCGTACTGTAACCATTCTGCGGGTAATTGATATGGGCCTATCTCTGTATCTTCCTTTTTATTGTATTCGGGAAGGGATGCTTCCGGCTCTTTGTAGGGTACGGAGGCTATATACAGTTTATCCCGTTTTTCCGGTGTGTCGATTATCCGAGGGTATTTAGTCAATACGGCTACCTGACGAATCATTTCTGTCAGTTTGGCTTTATACCGTTTGGCTTCTCCCTCTTTCATCCGTTCGATAAATGAATTGGATTGATAAATTTCCAGTATAAGGTCTACGCCTTTTTTATGATTTTTGAGGTTGGTTTTTAACCAGGCATCCGCCCGTTTTTTCCATTCCTCCCATTGTTGCTGTGTCATAGGTTTAAATATCATATTTTTTATATTTGAGTAGTCAAGTAGTCAGAAGTAGTTATCACTCGCTTTGCTCGTTAGTAGTTATCATTCGCTTAACGCTCATTAGTAGAATTTCTCTTTTGACTACTAAGCCGCATGGCTGATGACTCCTTTGACTTCTTTAACTACTGATTATTTAATAAAAAAGGAGAAGCGCGCAAGGCTTTTCGCGCCACTTCTCCTGTTGGAAAAATCAAAAAGTTCAACATTTAGGGTGTAGTTGCCGGTGTCGTACTGACTGTTCCGTTATAGTAAGTTTTTGAACTTACGGTTGAGAGGTTGATGGCAATGGTTACACCGCTGTCGCTATCCGGAGTGGTTCCTGAATCGTACGCGATTCCACCGGAGTCGATGGATACGTTACGGTCAGGGTCATACAGGAGCTGGAACTGGTCGCCTTCCGGAATGGCAAAGAAGATGTCTTTCCGGTTGTTGATTACACGGAGCATCGATGCTATTTCCGGGGTCATCTGGTCGAAACCAAATGTCAGCGTTTGTGTGAAACCGGCTTTCTGACCATTGGAAGAGAGGGTGAACTGTCCGGAGTCGGTTCGTATTTCCCATTCTACCATTGACTTTCCGTCTTTGAAGTTTGCCGCTGTAAATCCGGGAGTCTCTTCTACATAAGAGTAATCACCTAATCCGAAACTACCGTTTCCATCTGACGGGGTTTTCAACCGGGGACGGGCTTTCAGGTCGCCCTTAAATCCTACATAGATAATTGTTGCAATCCCTCTGGTAGCTTCGCCGCAGTTGTCTGCTTCGGTAATAGCCTGCAAATCGCAGGGAGCAGGAGTATCGTAAGCCATAACTTATTCAGGTTTAAAGGTTGCTGTATAGAATTCATCGCTGCGCATTTTGATTTTGAGCGGACTGGTAGTTACTCCGTTGTTCCAGGAGTCGAGTTCATACCCTGTATCCGGTGTTGCCGTCAGGGTTACTTCATCGTTCAGGTCGTATTCTGCTTTTACCGGAAAGGCTGCAATCGTTCCGTTTACAGGTGTTCCGAGTGTCAGGCTAAATTTCTGTATTCCCTGCATGTCACCGCTCCAGTTCACTGCTTCCAGTGTGCCGTCGTTTACGCAAAATACTTTCGGGTCATAGCTGCGGATACTGGTTCTGTAACGGGCCTGAATGTTGTACGTTACAATGTTAGCATCCGGATGGATGTTGCGCACTTTTACATATTCATCGTCTGTGATGGAGTCGAAACCAAGCCGCATGATTTTGACTTTTGAGAGAATCATCAAGTCACCTTTACCCATTGCCTGATTCGGATAGATACGCACGCCCGGGAACTCTGGAATAACTGGCCGTCCATACTGGTCGTATGTCAATGTGTTGTTCCAGTACACCTTAGCAGATGCAAGGAAGTCAGCATACAATTCGGGAGTCATGTTCAGAATACCACTTTTTGAAAGTGCCGGATGAGCAGCGCGGCAGAAGTCGCGTACAGCGATGTAAACGGATTCATCATCATTTCCTGTCTGTCCCAGCGGACCGGTTGGCACATAATTACGGCGTGCTTCGCTTATTTTTCCTTCGGCTTTTGCGTTCAGGATATGTGTATAAATACCGTCGAAACAGTCGTATTTATTCACTCCGTTGGCTTTGCGTTTGGCAAAGAAGAAAGCGTCAAGTAAATCTTCGCTCCAGGTTGCCATTAGTGAGTACAAAATCAGACGGTTGGCCGGATTGATATAGGTTTTGTTTGTTCCCAGCAGCGACATCGGCCCGATGCGGTTCTGCCGGTAGTTCTGGATATTGTCTTCGTGAATCCCTGCGCAGAGGAATACTTCGAGTACATTCTGTTCAATCTTACCCAAAGCGGAAGTATTGACTTCCATTCCCGGGTAATAGGGGCGCATAAAATTACCATACCGCGAATAGTTGTAGGTAATTTCTTTGTTCTGGATACCCGGAACCAGCTCCACACCCATACGTGCAAATTCATCCCCGGTATAAACCAGCGGAAGCATCATCAATTCGGGACGGATAATGACTGCGGTTTCGTTTAGTCCGTTAATGTCAATTAACCCGTTTATGTTTTCTATATTCTGAAATACTGTTGCTGCCATCTCTTACTTTGTTTCAGGGTTCATAAATCCGGATTCAATCATTGCACTTTTCATTATATCGTACTTAGTGGCCCAGTTCTGCTCAGGGATTCCTTCAAAAAGGCATCCTTTTTTACTGCCTGCGCCCGGTTCCGCATCGTTGTCGTCGGCTCCGGTTCCTTTGGATACGGGACGTACCTGTTCTGAGAGGGATTGCACCTGCTCTTCAAGTGCGCTGAATTTTGTCTGCATTTCGGCGACTGTTTTGCCGGATGCTTCGGCCTGCTGCCGGGAGTTAAGCGCAGCATCCGCCAGCCGGTCAGTCAGTTCCTGAGTCATGATTACCTGCCCTTTGTCATCCACTTCGGCAGTCACATCATCCCCCAGGATAGATTTTAGTTTGGCTAATTCCATACTTGTTTTTGGATTTTGAGGATTATAAATGGATTTTTCTTCTACCGTTACCTCTGTGGCGGCAGGAGTATTTTTTTCTTCAGATGAATTGTCTTCCTGTGTGTTGAGTATGCCTACGGGAGTGACTATCCCTTTCTGTTTGCGCTCTACGCCTGCCAGTTCAAAGATGTAGTCTATGGTGTCGGCATACGATTTGATTCCGTCTACCAGTTCACCGATTACTTCCGAAGCCGGAAACATTCTTCCTTTGAGGCGTTCTTCTTTTACATTGGGCCAGCGTTTTTTCACGTTCTCGATGAAATTTCCAGCCAGTTCATTCAGTTTATTTTGAATAATTTCGGTGTTTCCCTTCTGGATGGCTTCCCGGTACCAGTCGTTTTTCTCCGGATTTTGTTCAGAATAGAGTTCGTAGTAGATATTTCCTTCAAATTCTGTCCCGCTTTTCATACCCGAAAATCCGCAGAGGGCACCGATACAACCTACTTCCATATTGCCGTCTTCGGCAAATACATGCGGTATGTAGGTGGAGATATGAACGCCTTTACTGGCATTTTGTCCCCGGATAAGTCCTACCACCGGTTTTTTCGCATTCTGGAACTGTTCGTTCAGGTCGTTGGCATTGGCAGAGCCGCCGGGAGTATCCAGGATAACGAGGTGTCCGATTACCTTCGGATGGTTTTCGGCGTACATAAACGCATCCGCCAGTTCGCGTGTGCCATACGAACACATCGCTCCGCCGTGGGTGATAGGCCCCTGAATAGGGGTAACGTGTATAATCTGGTCGTCATCATCTGTATTCCACACATAATTGTCATACATCTTGGCGTTGGTGTACAGTTTTTCTTCCGGTTCCGGGTGGCCGGATTTAAAAACCAATGCTTTCGGAGGGATGCGTTTCTCTTCCCACTGGGTTTCTGCCAGATTTTGTTTCGTCCGTGCGCCGACGATAATACTCCGGTAATGGTGGAAAGCAATGGGTAACATTTCCCACATTCCTGTGCGCGCGAGTTCGGAAACAAATGAATAATTACTCATATTAATGTCTGTTTGGCATTTACAGACACGAACTTACTGCGTCCGGGCGGGGTGTAAAAGGACTAAAAAACCCCATTGTTTCACAACAACAGGGCTTCACTAACTTTACTTATATGAAAAACACTTCGTAATTACTCTTTAATGGCTAAGAGAGGTAGCCGTGATTTTATGTTTATGCTTATGGTAGCATTTTCTTCGTCGGAGCTGCGCACGGTAGCCAGACTTTTTCCGAATCTACTTTCGTTATACAGGAGCCTTCGTTTTCCTCCGTACATATATATAATGTAATGATGGGGAGTATTTTCGAGTTCCGAAAGTTGTTCCAGTACATCATCATTGGTGGTATCTGCCTGCCATTGAAGGGTGTTTGTATAGTAGGGACCGCCGGCATCTTCCTGACGTTGTGAGGAAAGGGAGGCTGATTGCAACAGGAGCGATACCTGCACCGGGTCGCCGGTGATGGTGATGGCTCCGTAGGTGATGGTCCGCCTGCGGGAATATCCGAATGGCAGACGAATGGCATCGAATGGATAGGCTTCAATCCGGACGATATCTAATATGTTTTCCCCGCAGTTCATTTTTTTCAATAATCAATGATTTATAATGCTTTGTTTCGTCTTGTTTCGACTTGTTTTTAAAAGGCGTTTATTTGCGCAAAAACGGCAAAGTTTTTGAAAAAAGATTCAGTTTTTTTCCTGCCTGTTTTTTTATCTTTTCTTTCTCCCTGTCGTAGGCCCTGCGGATGGTGTCAGTATCAATCATTGTGAGTCCCAGTTCGTCCATCATTCCCAGGTAAGCCAGCGAATTGACAGGTTTTCGTTTCGGTGCCAGATACAACTGTGTGTTCAGGTGGTTCTGAATGTAGGAGAAAGCATACGCACAAAACCGTTCGTAAATGGCTTTTCCTATCATGCACTGTGCATCCTGCGAAAGGTATATCTTTTTTTCATCCCGGGGACGGCCATTCACCGGTTCGACTTCTACCTGAAGATAAGTGCACGCATGGTCGTCCGGCAGTGGCTCCGGAACCGGTGACACTCCCTCGCGCGGCTCCCTTCGCCAGGTATTGATTAATTGCCCTTCCATAGACTTCTTTGAAAACCGAACCGGTTCATTGCCGAACACCAGCTCTCCGTCGTCGTCGCGGAGGTTACAGATAAACTCTTTGAGGTACTTTTTTACCTTGACATATACTATCATAATGGATACGTTAGTTGCTATTTTGATTTTTCCAGTGTAAAAATAGACTGTTTTTATATGTTACAACAAATATTAACTCACAATTTACTCACAATTCAGGCCGATTAACAAAATTTAATTATCTGTTGATTATCAACGGTTTTTACCTCATTTTCATCAAGTGGTAGCGAAATTTTCTCCTTGATGAAAAAATATTTTCTCCTTGATGAAAATTTCGCTCCGTCAAGGAGAAAATAGAGGGATGGTTTGCTCCGGCATCGGTTTTTCACCGCTTTACCACCTTTTTTTTGACCTTTTTTCTGTAATTGTGAATAAATCTTTTGATTTGTTATTGCGATTAACTAAAATGTACCGTTTGTTAAAACATTCAAAAAAAAAATATTTCCGGAAAAATTCTTACGAAAAACCCTTTTTTTCCCTTTTTGACCCTTTTTTTGTTTGTAACCTTCTATTTCTCTTTTTATTATGATTTTCGTATGGTTTCGTATATCATTCGTACGGAAAATTTCTACCAAACGAATTTCCTACGAAAGTCCGGCTGTTTTTTTGAATCCTTCGTAAACAGGCTTTTTTCCTAACGAGAAACAAACGGGAGTCATACGAACGATATACGAACCTTTTTTCTTTACTATCAACTACTTATATTCTAATTATCTATTTATTCGTAAGAAATTTTCAACAAATCAGATTTTTTTAATATTCAAACT
>JAJQAZ010000006.1 GCA_021203545.1 Tannerellaceae bacterium
CATAGCAATCAGATATTACCGTTTGCAGCCCCAACAAACCTGTTAAGAATTTTATATAAAGAATAACGTGGGACCTCACAAGTTGATAATAGAGGCTCTGGCAAGCCTAACAAGTGTACAAGTGAGGAAGCCCACGCTATATAATACAAATATAGCATGAGCTCTACAGATTACGTCACACTTGTTAAAGAAAACTGCCAGATTTCTATTACCAAACATCTGTGAACGTTACTTGTTACTAACAAACGTTAGTAACTCTGTGGGGCAAAGATAAACATAATTTGTTGAATAAAACCAAAATATCAAACAAAAAAAGGTCAAATAGACCTACTTAAAAGATATAGATAATATTGCATCAATAAATCACCAAAAGTAAAATGGATCAAAAAAAATTCAATAAACATAGATCATACCTTTCACAACGTCTTATTGAAGCAAGAGAAAAAAAAGGTTTAACCCAGAAAAACCTTCACGATATGGGGGTAATTGACCAAAGCAACTTATCGAAAATTGAAGGTGGTAAAAGAAAAATTGATGTAATGTTATTGATTGAACTAGCTGAAATTTATGAACAACCTATAGATTTCTTTTTTATTAAGCCCAAACAAAAGAAAACACAATCCGGTAACGAATCATTTGTTGAATAAGTAAAATTTGGACGGAGGGGATTTGTAATCCTCGACAACCAGGTCTTAGGATTTGTAATCCTTCTTATTAACACGTACGATGTATAAATGGGATTAGAAATCCCTGGACTCAAAGCACCGGGATTATAAATCCCGGTGATCCAGTGATAAGAATAAAATATTACAAAAACCCCATTATTACATAAAATATTCAAAACTTGAATAGCATGTTTATCTCTGTAATATTGCAAAACTAATTTTTATCATTTTTAATGCAACCAACTTATAAAACATACCGGCGTTTTGTATCTCATAGACTAATAGAAGCACGTGAGGAGGCAGGATTAACACAAAAGCAGGTAAGAGAGACAAAAATAATTACTCAAAGTTCTCTGTCAAAATTAGAAAATGGAGAAGGAAGAGTTGAATTTATTCGTCTAATAAAATTGGCCAAATTATACGGTAAACCTATAGACTTTTTTGTTTGGAAACCCGAAAAAGATAAATAAAACCGGATAATACTTGGTCGAAGGGGATTTGCAATCCCCGCCTGTGGAGTATAAGGATTTGTAATCCGCTTAAAAATTCCTAACTCTCTATTTCAATGGGTATTGATTTGTTTGTCGGATCATAGATCCTAATACTCATTAGTCGGGGATTACAAATCCCCTCTGACCAAAATTTGCAATCCCGGTGTGTTGAGTCCAAAGATTTGAAACCCCATTCATACATCCTAAGTATTATTAAAAAGGATTAAAAATCCGAAGACTCGTTAGCCGGGGATAACATATCCCCTCCGTCCAAAAACTAAGAATACAGGAACTCAGCAAAAACAAACAGAGAAAATAATAGAATTTAATTGTCAACTGTCAATTGTTAATTGTATTTACCTTTGCAATCATCTTATATAAAAAACCAATAAGTACACTACTATGGCCTTTACCAACAATGTAATGATCGTTCGCCACGGATTACTGGCGAGGTTAGTAAAGCTCTGGAAAGAGCAACGCCTGACAGAAGAGATAGACCGCCTGCCCATCGAATTAAGCCCACGCAAATCAAAAGTGATTGGCCGTTGTTGCGTTCATAAGGAACGCGCGGTATGGAAATATAAAACGTTTCCTTTATTGGGATTCGATATGTCGGACGAGAAAGACGAGCTTACCCCTTTATCTTTCTATGCCGGAGAAGCTATCAACCGGCAGGGAGCTAAAAAAGAAAATCTTCTTTGTGTGATAGACGAAGCCTGCTCCTCGTGTGTACAGGCCAATTACGAAATTACGAACCTCTGCCGGGGATGTGTTGCCCGTAGTTGCTATATGAATTGCCCGAAAAACGCCATCCGCTTTAACAAAAGCGGAAAAGCTGTAATCGACCATGAAACATGCATCAACTGCGGAATTTGCCTTCAGAATTACCCATACCATGCGATTGTGTACATTCCTATTCCCTGCGAAGAAGTTTGTCCGGTAAAGGCTATCACCAAAGATGAATATGGGGTTGAACAGATTGATGAATCCAAATGTATTTACTGTGGCAAATGTATTAATGCCTGTCCGTTCGGGGCTATTTTCGAGATATCAGAGGTTTTAGATATTTTACAATCTATCCGCAGGGGTGAACAGGTGGTAGCTATTGTTGCACCCTCTATTCTGGGACAGTTTAATGCACCGGTCGGGAATGTATACGGAGCTATTAAAGCGGTGGGATTTGCTGATGTGGTAGAAGTTGCACAGGGTGCTATGGAAACGACCCGCCACGAAGCTGCCGAACTGATTGAGAAATTGCACGAAGGACAACCATTCATGACTACCAGTTGTTGTCCCTCTTATATACAGTTGGCCGGCAAGCATATTCCGGATATAAAAAAAATACATCTCAACCACAGGTTCGCCGATGTATTATACGGCACGGATCGTAAAAGAGAAATATCCGGACGCGAAGGTTGTATTTATTGGTCCGTGTGTTGCTAAGCGTAAAGAGGTGCGGTTGGACGAATGCGTGGATTATGCTATGACGTTCGAGGAGATTGGTTCGGTACTGACCGGGATGGAGATAAATATTGAAGAGGCAACGCCTCATTCTGTTGCGTTTGCCTCTGTCAGGGAAGCTCACGGGTTTGCACAGGCCGGAGGTGTTGTAAATGCTGTAAAGGTGTACCTGAAAGATGAAACGGTAAATGCCATACAGGTAGCAAACCTGACAAAAAAGAATGTGGCCCTGTTAGGAGCCTATGCAAAGACAGGAAAGGCTCCCGCACAATTCATTGAAGTAATGGCTTGTGAAGGCGGGTGTATAACAGCCCCCTGTATATACGGAGACAAAACGTCCGGACAAAAACAGTTAGTAAAACAACTGACGAACATTAGTAGTCAAGTAGATAAAGAATGATTGAAGGAATAAAAGTGATAGGGTTTGATGCGGATGATACGTTATGGACCAATGAGATCTATTTCCGGGAAACCGAAGAGAGAGTAAAAAAATTATTGTCTCCTTATGTTGACGCAGAAAGTATTATCCCCGAATTATACCATACCGAAATGCAGAATATGTATATCTATGGCTATGGTATAAAAGCTTTTATTCTTTCGGTTCTGGAAACAGCTATCCGCATCACTGACGGAAAACTACCGGTTTCTATTTTGCAGGATATTATCCTGTTAGGGAAAAACCAGCTAAGCCATGCGGCTGAATTGCTGGAGGGAGTGGAAGATACGCTGAACGCACTGGTAAGTAAGTACCGGCTGATTGTGGTAACCAAAGGCGACCTGTTGGACCAGGAGAAGAAGTTACGGGAATCCGGATTGGAACATTTGTTTCACCATGTGGAAATTATGAGTAATAAAAATGAAGGTACTTACAAAAAGCTATTGCAACATCTGGACGTCCGTCCGGAAGAGTTTGTTATGATTGGTAACTCGCTCCGGTCAGATATCTTACCTCCCCTTGCACTGGGGTGCTATGCGATTCATGTACCTTATTATATTGTGTGGGAACACGAACGGGTGGACGAACCGGTTGTTAACTCCCGTTTTTATACGGCAGATTCCCTTTGGGATGTGGTGTCTCTTCTTCCCTGATGGTTACTCCGGTTTATCGAGCCTTTTCCATACTAAAACAGCAATCGCGGCCCCTAAGAACGGTGCTACAATAAACAACCATAATTGCCTAAGTGCTTCGCTACCCTCGAAGAGTGCCGGCCCGATGCTACGTGCCGGATTAACAGAAGTACCTGTTATTGGAATACAAACAATATGAATGAGGATCAGGGTTAAACCAATAGCTAATCCGGCCATGTTTTCGAAGGCGCCTTTGGACGTTACCCCCAATACCACCAACACAAATATAAAGGTAAATACTGTTTCTGCCATAAATGCCGGAATCAGACTGGTATATCCATTGGCGCCTGTCAGGGTTGTAACAGAACCGGAGTTCCGCGCTAACAGATAAAGGATAGCGGAGCCCAAAATAGCACCGGCTATCTGAAAGAGTACATACATGACTGCATCTTTGCTGCTTATTCTTTCTGAGAACCACATGGCCAGCGTTATGGCCGGGTTTATGTGGCAACCGGAAATTTTACCAATTGTATAGGCCATGGCAATGACTGATAAACCAAAAGCCATGGCTACTCCCAACGTGCCAACCGGGTCAAAAGGCTGAACAGTTCCTGCGAAAACGGCACTTCCACATCCTAACAAAACCAGAACCATGGTTCCGGTTAGTTCTGCTAAATACTTTCTTATCATCTTTTTAAATTTAAAACTGATTTAACTTATACCCCTACAAATAGTTATGTAAATAAAGACATGTAAAGGCCCTTCTTTAAATTAAAAACTGAAAAAAGTATATTTTATTGTGTGGATAGGTTTTCTTTCAACTAAACAATATATATAAGCCACTAAGAGACTACACGGCCACACAGGCTGTTTGAACGAATCCGCCATCACTCCGCATCCTGTCTGAATAGTTTATTTTTAGGAAACAATAGTTAACTACATATTATTTTTAATCCTATACCTTTAGCCCTCAAATTTACACTAACACTTGTATATTAAAATCTGAATAATCCAATAGTGATTTGTTACTAATTGATCCCTCAAATTATAACAAAGTAATTTATTTATAGGTAATAGCTATGTATGAAAATGATGACAATATAATTATGTTTATTAAAGGGCATGAAAATCAAAAACACACTCTTAAACCCTATACAAATAAAATCATTTTTTTACTGGATGGAGAATGTCTGATTGATGACGAAGGCATCAATTGCTATGCATTAACCTCGGGCTATGCTATATTTTTTCCCCTCGGGTCAAGTCCTGAATTACATATTTTGTCTCCTTCTCAGATTATCATAATCAATCTGGACCCTTTTATCAATTTCCGTGAAGGATATTCTATTGAATCTTTATATGTACAATCTGAAAATTACACGGGAACAAGTATAAAGATACCTATCGTGTCTCAACTGCAACATTATCTTGAAACAGTTATTACTTACCACGAGGCCGGACTTCTACCTCCGGAATTGCAAAAGATCAAAATCATGGAGTTTCTTTTTATATTACCTATATATTATGATAAAGAAACGCTATCCAATTTTTTCAGTCCGATCGTAACAAACGATATATCTTTTGCTGTATTTATCCATAAAAACTGGCATAAAGTAAGGAATATTAAAGAATTAGCGGCTTTATCTTCATATAGCGAAACAAGTTTTAATAAGAAATTTGAAGCTACATTTAACATTACACCCTACAAATGGCTAAATAAAAAACGGGCGTCACAAATATATCATGAACTGGTGGTAGGAAAGAAAACAATCAAAGAGATATCCGACGAATATGATTTTAACACTTTGCAGTAATTTAATAGTTATTGCAAAGCAAATTTCTCACGTCCACCCATCCAGATAAGAAAACAACGCCACTTAGACAACAAAAACACTAACAAAATGCCAAGCTCGAAGAAATAATTTATTTCCGGCAACAATAGTTAACCAGTTGTAATTTTTTACACTCTACTTTTGATTAAAATTTAAAAAACCAAAGTTAACAACTTAACTTTTGGAAGGGTCATATTTGACATGAATCTGTGTAGATCGAACTAACTATAAAGATATAAACTGTAGTTTTTTGTATTGTAGGATAATAAAATGAGAAGAAAAAACAAACTCAGACTAATTATATGGATTTTTGGGTTTTCATTAATACATATATATTCTAATCCTGAATTAAATGCGCAATCAATAGGATTAAAAAATAATATCCTTTATGATGCAATATTAAGTCCTAACCTGGGTATTGAAGTTGCTGTCAGTAATAAGGTAACTATTGATCTGATTGGCAGTTATAATCCGTTTACTCTGAAAAATGATAAAAAGTTCAGACACTGGCTGGTTCAACCGGAAGCACGTTACTGGTTTTGCGAAAGTTTCAACGGCTGGTTTATTGGCGGGCATCTTCACGGCGGACAATACAATTTTGCGAAACTACATCTTCCATTCGGAATAAAACCCCAATTAAAAGAGAACCGTTACGAAGGATTTTATTACGGAGCCGGTATTAGTGGAGGATATCAATGGATGCTTGGCAAAAGGTGGAATCTGGAAGCAAGCCTCGGACTTGGCTACGCCAGATTTCATTACCATAAATATGATTGTACGGATTACGGGCCACGAACAGGACATGGGAACTACCACTATCTGGGCCCGACAAAAGCAACAATTTCAATAATCTATATAGTAAAATAGCAAGTTATTGACATGATTAGAACATACCCGCTTATCGTAATCCTTCTGTTCTCTTTTACATTTTCCGAAGGGAAAGAAGCATATAAAGGCCGGATCAGGGTTAACCTGGAAGAAGCAGAACGGCTTGATAAAGACATCCGGTTTACATTTACTATAGAATTCGATGAACTGACTCTTTCTTCCCAGCATATGCTGGAAGTTACCCCTGTGTGGATGACATCCGATAGTATGGCTCAACACTATCTGGCTCCTGTTATCGTTACAGGGAAAAAACGCCACATAGCATTAGAAAGAGCCATCTTATTGAACGGATTTAAATTCGGGAAAGAACCGGATACCCTATTAATCCGGCAAAACGGAACAAGGCAATCTGTTGAATTTACCCTACAGGTTCCCTATGAAAAGTGGATGAGCGAATCAATCATACAATTCGAAGAGATCGCCACAGGATGTGCCAATTGCCTGCCGGATATCCACTACCCGTTTCAACAGGTAAGACTACCGGAATACAAACCAAAAAGTTTCAATTTTTATGTTATTTATGTTATTCCGGAACCGGAACCTGTAAAACTACGCGAAAATACTTACTCTGCACACATAAATTATGAAGTAAATAAATACGACCTGCTCAGGAATTACAAAAACAACGCAGTCATACTGGACCAGGTAACTTCCATTATTAATGAACTTAAAAGCGACCCGAATCTTACAATAGGACAATTCCGGGTTACAGGATATGCCTCGCCGGAAGGGAATTTTAATAGTAACCGGATTCTTTCCGAAAACCGGGCAAATGCATTCCTCAACTATTTAGATTCAAATTACGGCTTTGATACGGCCGTTATCACTTCCGAAGGAAAAGGGGAAGACTGGAAAGGCCTGCGCGAAGTGGTGGCAGCCTCCTACATGGAAGATAGAGATAAAATTCTTGACATCATTGACAATACCGAAAATATAGAAATACGAAAAAACAAATTGAAAGCTCTTTCCGGTGGAGTTACCTACCGCACACTATTAAGGGATTATTACCCTCAATTACGAAGAAACGACTATACAATTGCTTATACGGTGCGTGCTTTCGATATAGAAGAGGCAAAAAAATTAATTCATACCCAACCCGGACTGTTAAGCCTGAACGAAATGTATCTCGTGGCAGACACTTATCCACGGAACAGCGAAGAGTTTAAGGAGGTCTTTACTATCGCGGCGACTTTATATCCGGACGAACCGGAGGTAAAACTCAATGCGGCAGCCTACCATATTGAAAACGGAGAGTTTGAACAGGGTTTAAAACAACTCGAAGGCCTGGATACTCCCGAAGCATGGAATAACGCGGGGGTTACCTATGCCCGGATGGGAGACATGGAAAAAGCAATCGGATTGTTCAAAAAAGCAGCAGACACCGGCGAACCCAATGCATTGAAGAACTACGAACAATTTGTAGATGAATAAAGAGAATATATCATATAATTTGAAAACCATAAAAAGATTTACAATGAAAAAAGAATGGATTAAATTTCTTGGATGTATAGCCATAGGATTAGCCATCTTTACTTCCTGTAATAAAGACAACATGGAGCCTGGTGATAACAATGACCCGGAAGTCATAACGGGTGAGACCGCTATGTTTTCGGCATTAATAAATAATCTGGATATTGATCTGCCGGTATCTGACAGTGGTACAAAAGCTGCCGGAGATGAAAATAAAGTGACGGATGTACGGGTTGTATTATTTAATACAGATACTAATGGAACGGTTGAATATAGCTGGGATATAGGGGTCCGTTATACCGGTACTGGCTTTGAGGGACCCGATGTAGCAGGTAGTGGAACCGATAATGTTACAACGACTGCCCGCCTGGTTAAATATCAAAACTATCACATGGTTGTATTGGTAAACCCGTCTTAAGAATTGAGAGCCGCTACTGAAGTTGGTAAATCCAAAACAACTTTTGAAACCATTCACGAATCCGGTAATTTGTCTGCATTAATCGGTCAGGCAAGTGGAATCAATAATACGGCTTCTTCCTATCGTTTTTTTATGACTAACGCGGATTCCTATATTTTCGTTGATAAAGATGACGATCTGAAACCTACGAAAGCTGAAGCTGAAGCCGATCCTGTTGAATTGAAAGTGGAACGCGCGGTTGCGAAAGTAATGGTACTTAATGGATTATCAAGTGATGCTTCCTATGGCACAGATTATAGGATTGATAGTGTGAGTTGGAAACTGGATATCACAAATAAAAAAACCTACTGGATGAGAAAACCAGACAAAACTCCCGGCGGATTAAATGGGGGTGCCCTGGAAGATTATACAACTTTAGATATCAATCGTTATGCTAAAGATCCTAATTTTATTAACTTTTCCGGTGAGCCGGGACTATCTTCAGAATTTAATTACATTCAAAAAGCCGATGTCCCTCTTTATACTGTACAAACATGGGGAACTGATTCCTGGGAATATGCCATGGAAAATACAATGGACGCAGATGAACAAAAGCAGGATGTAACCACCCGGGTAATTGTAAGAGCCAATTATATACCTTTAAGAGACGATATTATTGATGGTACATTTACTGCCGGAACCAGTTATTATACCTATATGGGATATTACATCACCCAAACACAGATGGCAGGATATCAAAGTGATACAACATCAATCCCTGAATACTATCCTTTATTGCATAAAGCCATCAGAGCGGCTAAAGATGCAAACTATACCCTTAGTGGTAGGTCATACATCCTCCTTTTCGATCAATGGACTAAACTTCTATAAAGATGGCATAAGCTACTACAAAGTACTGATACGTCATTTTAATAACACACAGGTATCAACCATTATGGGATATGGCCGCTATGGAGTGGTTCGCAATAACCAGTATGAAGTCTCTATTAATTCCTTCAGTGGAGCCGGCGATGTTGATATTCCCGGAACAGGAGACCCCGATCCGGACCCGGACGAAGATGATGAAAACTGGATTTCCGCAAAAGTCACTATCAAACCATGGGTAATCCGTTCACAAGGTAACGATTTATAATTCATCAAGAATTTCAGTATGAACAGTAAGGTATGCCAAATGCAAATAAAACGGCTTTTGGCATACCTCAATCCCGAATTAAAATGGCAATACACAAAGTGCTATATCGTTTTATATTCCTGACAGCAATGATGATTCTGGGGTGTTCCTGTATTAATAACAGGTATGCACCCTGTCTACCCGGAGATGATAATGAATATCCGGACGATGATACATCTTTGTTTTCAATACGTATAAATACAGGCGCACCATCCACAAAAGCAACCGATCCCGGCACCGAAAGCGAAAGAATCGTGACAGGCGTACGCATCGTATTTTACAATATGGAGGGGATTGCCGTATACGTATGGGATTTGGATGCTAAAAATGTAGATGAAGATCAATTGGTATATTTCCATGGTTCGGATGTAGCATACTACTCAAATACAAAACAATCGTTCGTTTCCGTGGCCCGGAACATCAAAAGAGACGATTACCAAATGCTGGTAATACTTAATCCGAATAAAGAAATTAAAGAAATCACTGAAAATGGTTGCACAACCGGCCAGCTAATGGAGCCGGTTGAACTTGATTATACCAGATTCTTTGACTATCAATACATCGCGGGTACCGAATCAAAAAAAATTCATGATGCTAAACCATCAGGGACTTATTCAGGTAGATGCTGAAAATGATTTTTATGACACAAAAAAAGAGGCTGAAGCAAACCCTGTACCAGTTATTGTAGAGCGTGTACTGGCTAAAATATCAGTTACCGGCAGTAATATCAAACTACCCGAAGGAGTAACCTACAGGGGACAGATTCTTTGGGATGTTGATCTTCTGAACAGAAAAACATACTGGATGCGGGAAGCTGCTAAAAAGGCTGACGGTACAGAGGAAGTATTTGGAGATACCGATTATGAGAACTGGTATGCCGAAGATCCCAATTTCAGGTCTTACAGTACATTGAATCAGGCAGAACTGGATAAAGAGTTTATATATGTAGATGCATACCGGGATATTTTTAACTCACTCGGATTCGAAGCATTTGCACTGGAAAACACAATGAGTACAACCGACCAGACAGCCAATGTAACCACCAGTGTAGTCATACGGCTTCAATACCTGCTGTTAGAATTAGACTGGCAAAATGCGCACTTCTTCCAGTACAACGGAACTGTTATTCCTCATACCCTGTTTTCAACCTATGTACAGAATCCCTCTTTGATACCGGACAATATAAGTGAATTAAAAATAATCATTCCACAAATCATATCCGAAACCGGTTATGACCTTTCCCGGCCTGATGCGATTCCGGAATCATTTTCAAAATATGGATTAAACTTCCATAAAGAAGGTATCTGTTTTTACCGGATACCTATTCGTCACTTTAACAATTCACAGGTTCCCCAACCGATGGGATATGGACGGTATGGTATTGTACGGAACAACTCCTACACAATCAATATTACCGGCATAAACGGTCCCGGAATGGCCGTTCTCGAAAAACCCTCTTTAGAGGACAATGATAAAACCCAGTTAATTACAGCCGGATTTGCAACAACATCCTGGGAGGTAAAACCCGGTTTAGACTTTGAATTTTAACGAATATGGCAAATCTAAAAGACATAAAAACTTGTATCTGCATAGCTGCTCTGCTGTTGATAACAGGAATGTTCTCCTGTACCAAAAACGATGAAGAGCTTCCCATTCCGGATAAATATGAAGAGGTTGAAGTAAATCTTCATCTCACTATTCCGGCAGCCCGGCAGATTACCTATTCCGAAACCAAAGCAGAACAGGAAAACATTTCATTTACTCTGGGCACCGCCTACACGCGGTCCGGAGAAATCAGTGAAATAGAGCAACCTTCTATTGATAATCTGTGGGTCTTACAGTTTGACGATAACCAGACATTAATCCGCAAATCTTATCAAAACATGGAGCCGGAAAAGACTTCTTCGATTTTAATCTGTATGATAGCGACAATACAACACTTTTTTTCATTGCCAACCTATCTGACGAAACAGACATTAATCTTGAACTGTATAGTTCCACCATCACAGACCTGCAAAAACTTTATATTGAATTTACAGATGAAACATCTCCAAACAAATTACTCTTGAGCGGCGAATACAAAGGCAAAATAAAAGAATACACTTCACTGGAAATTGAACTACAACGAATGGTCGCAAAACTTTCCTTAGAGTTATCTTACAAAGAAACGCTAAACAATGGAAATAAACTGATCATTACAAACATCTGTTTAAAAAACGTACCGGTTATCGGCTTTTATTATAACACCGGAACTGTTCATACCCCGGAAGAAAATCCCACCAGGTTTACGGATTACACTCTGCAGGATGTACCGGCCAGCGGCGAAACCTTTATTTGGTACATACCAGAAAATTTACAGGGAACAAATCTTTATATATCCACTCAGGAGGATAAAGGTGAAGAGTATGCACCCACTTATAGCACCTACATTGAAATAACCGGTAAATACATTAGTACAACAACCCCGGACCAGGAGTTAACGGCTTCAATCCGTTTATATCCGGGCGAAAACATTACTACTGATTTTAATATCCGGCGGAATGCCCACTATCCTATGACAGTCACAATCTCCAACCTGGATCCGGAGAATGATAAACGTGTAGAAATCCAATAAAATATCCGATTGCAATGAAAAAATATCTACTATATCCTCTTATATCCTGTTGTTGCCTATTCTTTCCTTTATCCTGCAATGTAACGGAAGGAACAACAGAGTGCGATATAGCCGTACGGTTTGTCTACGACTACAATATGCAATATGTGGATCTTTTCCATAAACAGGCATCTATCATGGACCTCTATATTTTTGATGAAGATGGATTTTTATTTTCTATCATTTCGGATTATCCCGGTTCATTCGACGAAAATTACCTGATGAATCTGCCTATCGAAACCCAAAAGCAGGTATATCAATTTGTTACATGGTCGGGTCTGTACAGTGATTTTTATGAATGCAATTCAGAAATATCAACCATAGAAGGACTGATGGTGAGAGGTATAGAAAGCGACCCTTCACAAAAAATAATCAACAAAGAGCTACCACCACTCTGGCATGGTAAAATTGTTGAGCCTACAGGTAGTAACCATGAGATAAAAACCATCAACCTCATGAAAAACACGAAGAAGTTCAGGCTTGTTATCCAAAACATGGGGGAAGACAACCCTATTACAGTTGAAGACTTTGATATCCGTATATTATCATCCAATAATACATACGATCATACAAACACAATTCTGGATGATCCGGAAAACAAAACCACCTATCTCCCCTATTTTTCCGGAGATGATCCGGACACAGGAGCAGCCATGGTAGAACTCAATACCCTCCGGCTCATGGAAGAGCGGGATCATAAACTGATTATCACACATAAAAACTATAATCAAACATTTGAGCTTAACCTGAATAAATATCTCAACGCATTACGTCTTGAGAAATATTCCGCAATGGACTTTCAGGAATACCTTGACCGGGAAGATTACTTCTACATCATCCTTTTCATGAATCTTGACAAACATATGTATGTAGCATCCGGCATCCAGATCAACGGCTGGTACAAACGCATTCAGGACAGTGATGTTTGATAATTCCGGAAAGAAAATCAAAACAATTCTTCATTTAATAAATGTCCGGCCACATGGTTGTTGGTAATGTACCGGATAATATATGTATTATTTTCATGAAGGGTAAAAAAGAAGTACCATGTTGTATTTTTATTTTTTGAATAAGATATATACCAAAGTTCCTGTCCATATCTGGAAAAATAATGAGGTGCTTTTCGTTTGGGGCAAATATGAATATACTTCTCTAATTCTAAAGTTAATGAATCAACATACATCCTGGCTGATTCTTTAAAACTAAAATAATTCTTATCATACAAAATATCTACCAATTCATTAAAATAGAGATTTGCTGTTTTGGTATAAAGAATTCTCATTTATCGAAAAGTTTATCAATATGAGCACATACAGACTCTACAAACTCTTCTCTGGTCATATAGTCTTTCAGATCCTCTTCCGTTAAGGGTAAAATTTTTATTTCTTCCTGAATTTCATACTTCATAGCTGGTTCACGAAGTGTATCATTATTCTTTTTGGGTTGTTCGTATTTCTTTTCCATGAGTTAAAATTGTTTGATTATTGACCGGAACAAAAATAGGGAATTCTTCTCAATAAGTAGTTTATTGCAAAATGTTTTATAGCAAGTAAGCAAAAAAGGCTATCCGGCAAGCCGGACAGCCTTTTACATCTTGTTGTATCTATCAGATTACAGTGTATCCGAAAAATAAGATTGCGGTAGTTTGCGGCAGTTATACTGCGATGCCATGATCTCACCATAAGCACCTGCTGAGCGGAAAGCGATCAGGTCGCCACGACGGGCTGTATTGAGTTCCACATCTTTACCGAATACATCGGACGATTCACAGATAGGGCCTACCACATCGTATACCTCAATCTCTCCTTCACTGGTCAGGTTCTCAATCCGGTGATACGAGTCGTACATAGCCGGACGGATCAGTTCGGTAAAACCAGCATCAAGGATAGCGAAGTTTTTAGTCTCGCCTCTTTTTACATACAATACTTTTGAGATCAGATTACCACACTGGCCTACAACGGAACGTCCTGGCTCAAAATGAACCTTCTGGCCGGGACGCAACTGCAGCAGATTATGAATAACAGCAAAATAGTTATCAAAAGCCGCAACGGGCAAATGGTTGGGGTGGTAATAGTCAATCCCCAGGCCACCACCGAAATTCAGATTCTCAACCGTCAGCCCACGTGCTTCCAGATCGTCCTGTATTTCGTTGCAACGGATAGCCAGGTTCTGGAAAGAAGACATATCAGTGATCTGCGAACCGATATGGAAATGCAGACCGATCAGCTTTACATGATCCATATCTACTAATTCATCAATCACACCGTTCAATTGTCCCAGATTGATACCGAATTTATTCTCTTTCATTCCGGTAGTGATCTTGGCATGGGTATTAGCATCTACTTCAGGGTTTACACGCAGTGCAACAGCAGCTATTTTACCTTTGGCCGCGGCCAGTTCATTAATCACTTCCAGTTCGGCAGCCGACTCTACATTAAAGCAGAATATATCGTTATCCAGGCCCAGATTGATTTCCCAGTCGGCTTTACCTACACCGGCAAAAACAATCTTATCAGCAGGAAAACCGGCATCCAGCGAAGCCTGTATCTCGCCACCGCTCACACAGTCGGCACCTAAACCACTGGCTGCGATAATATGTAATATCCGGGGATTCGCATTGGCTTTAACAGCATAATGCACATGATAATCATATTTTCCGGCTTCTTCTTTTACTACCTCTAATGTTCTTTGCAGTAACTCTACATCATAATAATAAAAAGGTGTCTGCAGAGTTTTAAACTTTTCAATAGGGAAATTACCTTTCATCATATTTTTATTTAATTAATTGTTTTTCGTATCAAAAAAAGAGCCTGTTAAAATCTCAAGGTTTAAACAGGCTCTCTATAACTTTCAATTGTCAATTATTAATTGTCAATTATTAAAAAGGTGGTTGCTTAAAGCCTGCAATGCTTTTTGCTTATCGGTTGCTTTCACCAGTAAGGATACATTATAATTACTGCCACCGTACGAGATCATACGAACAGGAACATCTTTAAGCACGCTTACAATACTTGCCTCGAACCCAATGTTATCCCATTCCATATCTCCTACTACACAAACAATGGTCATATCCTCGTCTACAGTTACCGTACCGTATTTCTTCAGATCATCTACAATATCATCCAGGCGTTTGCGGTTATCAATAGTAACCGATACCCCAACTTCCGATGTAGTAACCATATCAATCGGAGTCTGATGATTTTCAAAAATTTCAAACACCTTACGCAGGAATCCGGTAGCCAACAGCATACGTCCGCTCTTGATCTTGATTGCGGTGATATTATCTTTAGCTGCAACCGCTTTGATTTTTCCTTTTTCCGTTTCGTTTGATATACGGGTTCCCGGTGCTTCCGGTTCCATGGTATTCAACAAACGAACAGGTATATTATTTAATTTCGCAGGCAGGATACAGGTGGGGTGAAGAATCTTGGCACCAAAGTAAGCCAGTTCGGCTGCTTCTTCAAAATGCAACTGACGAACCGGAGCCGTTTTATCCACGATCCGTGGGTCATTGTTATGCATTCCGTCAATATCCGTCCATATCTGAATTTCAGAGGCTTTGATAGCTGCACCAATCAGGGAAGCAGTATAGTCGCTGCCGCCACGCTGCAGGTTATCGATCTCGCCATACGCATTGCGGCAGATATATCCCTGTGTAATATAGAGATCCGCATCGTTCTCCTGTTCAAGAAGAGCATTTAATTTTTCTTTAATATAAACCGGGTCCGGTTCAGCGTTTTTATCTGTACGCATATATTCAAGAGCTGGCAGTAATACAGAGTTTACACCAATCTCTTCCATGTACAGATTCATCATACCGGTAGAAAGAAGTTCACCCTGTGCCAATACGACCCGTTCTTCAAATAAAGTAAACAGGTCTTTTGTAAAGGTGCGGATATAGTCGAAGATACCATTTACATGATCCTTCGCCTTCTGTTTATATTCAGCAGTACTATATAAATCGTCAATGTGTCCGTAATACTTTTGAGACAACTTATTGATGATTTCATTCGCACCGTCGGGATTCTTCTTATATAAATAATCCGAAATCTCGACTAAAGAGTTAGTTGTACCGGACATAGCTGATAAGACAACGATCTTACGGTCGCCGGAAATCAGTTTTGCTACGTCTTTCATTCTCTGTGCAGAACCCACAGATGTACCGCCAAACTTTAAAACTTTCATTGTTCTTTCTCGATAATTAAATTGTTGTTGTTTTTCTAAAAAGCCCTGCAAAGGTACACAAAAAATCAATCCGCAATATCACTTAGGCAGGCATTCTCGCATTTTACTATCCTCGCGGGATAGTTATGCACCAATGTATAGTTATGGGTTGTCATAATAACAGCCGTACCCTTCCGGCAGATATCATGCAAAAGCTGAACAATCTGGCCACTGGTTTCCGGATCCAGATTACCCGTCGGTTCATCTGCCAGAATCAGTTTGGGCTCATTCAGAAGCGCGCGGGCTATTACGATACGCTGTTGTTCACCGCCTGATAGTTCATGCGGCAATTTATATCCTTTCGTCTGCATACCCACCTGGTGAAGCACTTCATCAATACGCGCGTCTATGTCCGCTTTCTTCGTCCAGCCGGTAGCTTTAAGCACAAACTCCAGATTTTTCACCACCGAACGGTCCGTCAGCAACTGGAAATCCTGAAACACAATACCCAGTTTACGGCGCAGATAAGGAATATCTTTTCTTTTGATCTTACGCAGATTATAATCCATCAGGTAAGCCTCTCCGTGCTGAATGGGAATCTCGCAATACAGAGATTTCAATAAACTACTCTTACCGGAACCCACTTTACCGATAATATAAACAAACTCACCATTATGCAACGTCAGCGAAGCATTCTGCAATATCACATTTTCGTCACGCCGTATCTCCGCATTCTCCAGTGTTAGTAATACTGTTTCGTCCATTTTTTAATAGTAGTTAAGTAGTTATTACTTCGCTAACGCTTCGTTTGTAGTCAGTTCGCCTTGTTCACAGTAGTTAAGTAGAAGAAAACAAAAAACAATTGTTTACAAATCATACTTGACTACTAAGCCACGCAGTGGCTGATAACTCCTTGACTACTTAACTACTGCGAGCAAAGCGAGCCATCATTTATGTCTTTTCATTAATTCGCGTGATAGATCTTCCAGACGGAAACCTTTACTTGTTAGCAGAACAGTCAGGTGATAAATCAGGTCAGATGCTTCATAAATGAAGGCATCGTCGGTTCCGTTCGTTGCTTCAATTACTGTTTCTACAGCTTCCTCACCCACTTTCTGAGCCATACGGTTTACACCTTTTGTAAAGAGAGAAGTTGTGTACGAACCTTCGGGCATTTCCTGGCGGCGACGCTCTATAAAATCCTGCAAATATTTAAGGAACATAATATCCTCCTGGTTCTTTTCTCCAAAGCAGGTATCTGTTCCGGTATGGCATACCGGCCCGGCAGGATTTACTTTGATCAGTAAGGTATCATGATCGCAATCAGACATGATCTCAACCACAGAAAGTACATTTCCACTGGTCTCACCTTTCATCCAAAGACGTTCTTTTGTACGACTATAAAATGTTACTTTTTTAGTTTCCACAGTCTGCTGGTAGGCTTCTTCATTCATAAAACCCAACATCAGTACTTTACCTGTTTTATTATCCTGAATAATTGCAGGAATCAATCCTTCCCCCTTCTTAAAATCTAAATTCATTGTTAATAGTTTTTTGGTAGTTAGTAGTTGGTAGTTAGTAGTTAGTAGAATGTTCTTTTATCTCCTACTAACTACTAACTACTAACTACTAACTACTCTATATTTATTCATTTTCTAACGTTAATTCCTTCTGCCGCCAAATAGTCCTTTAATTCGCGGATACCTATTTCACCAAAGTGAAAAACGCTTGCAGCCAGAGCCGCATCCGATTTTCCATTGATAAACGTATCCCGGAAATGCTCTTTCTTTCCGGCACCCCCCGAAGCAATCACCGGAATATGAAGTGAACCGGCCAACTGTGCCAGTGTGTCGTCCGCATATCCTTCTTTTACGCCGTCGTGAGTCATACTGGTAAACAGTATTTCACCGGCACCCAGGCTTTCGGCCTCTGCTGCCCACGTAAACAGGTCTTTCTCTGTTGGAATACGTCCGCCATTCAGATAACAGCGCCACATACCCTCCTCTAAATTCGCATCAATAGCTACAACACATACCTGGCTGCCGAAATTCTTTGCGATCTGCTCAATCAAATCCGGATTACGTAAAGCTGAAGAATTAATGGAAACTTTATCTGCTCCCGCACTCAACAGGCGGTCTACATCAGTCAATTCATTAATTTCCCCCCCTACAGTAAATGGAATATTTATATTTGCCGCAACCTTCTTTACCAATTCGGTAAACGTTTTACGGCCTTCATGAGACGCTGTGATATCCAGATAAACAAGTTCATCCGCACCGTCACGGCTATATTGTGCTCCCAGTTCCACAGGGTCGCCTGCATCACGGAAGTTTACAAAATTAATTCCCTTTACAGTTTTTCCGTCTTTAATATCCAGACAAGGTATGATACGTTTTGCTAACATAAAAAGTTTGTTTTTAAATGAAAAGCGAAAAATGAAAAATTACTCTTTTATCGTTGCAAAGCAACGAACACTTTTCATTTTTCATTATTCATTTTTCATTATATTTAATTAGGTCATTCATTTTAATACGGCCTTCATAAATTGCTTTTCCAAATATCACAGCCGGGACATCAGCTTCATGCAGTTTTTCGATATCCTCTACCGAGCTTACCCCTCCACTGGCAATCACATATACGCCCGGAATAGCTTGCCGTATCTCTTTATACATCTCAATAGCCGGACCGCCTAACATTCCATCCCGGCTGATATCCGTACTGATCACTTTGGTAATTCCTTTTTTATGATAACTGGTTATAAAGGGCAACAACTCTTCACCGGTTGTTTCTTCCCAACCACTTACGGCGATCTTACCATCTTTGGCATCAGCCCCCAGAATAATCCGTTCACTACCGAACTGTTCAATCCACGATGTAAACACATCCGGATCTTTAACGGCAATACTTCCTCCTGTTACCATTTGAGCACCGCTTTCAAACGCAATTTCCAGATCGGCACTCTTTTTCAACCCTCCTCCGAAATCAATGATCAACGCTGTACGGTTTGCTATCCGTTCCAGCACACGGTAATTAATAATATGACCGGCACGGGCACCGTCCAGATCCACTACATGCAAACGGCGTATACCATGATCTTCAAACATTTTGGCAACCTCCAGAGGATCTTCGTTATAAACCTTTTTGGTATCATAATCACCCTGTGTAAGCCGTACACATTTGCCATCAATAATATCTATAGCGGGTATTAATTCAATCATCTTTGCTCGTTTTACTCGCAGTAGTCAAGAAGTCATCACTTCGCTAACGCTTCGTTAGTAGTCAGCTCGCTTTGCTCGCAGTAGTTAAGTAGCAAAAATAATTGTTTATAAATACTCTACTTGACTACTAAGCCACATAGTGGCTGATAACTACTTGACTACTTAACTACTTCTTCATAAATTCAAAAAATTCTTCAATATTGCTTCTCCTACACGTCCACTCTTTTCGGGGTGGAACTGGGTAGCATAAAAATTATCTTTATGCAAGGCTGCACTAAAGGGTTGAATATAACCGGTAGTTGCAGCCGTATATTCATTTACCGGCACATAATAACTATGCACAAAATAAACAAATTGATTTTCCTGATCCTCAGTAAACAAAGCACTGTTCACCTGTGTAAGGGCATTCCAACCCATATGGGGCACTTTATCTTCATGTTTTTGAGGAATAAATAACTTTACATCCGTATCAAAGATTCCCAGACAATCCGTTTCTCCCTCCTCCGAATACCGACACATCAACTGCATGCCCAGGCAAATACCCAATACGGGTTGTTTCAGATTCCGGATCAATTCATCCAGTTTATGTTCCTTTAAATGATTCATGGTTGAACCCGCATGTCCTACACCGGGAAAAATAACTTTATCTGCTTTACACAACAACTCCGGGTCAGCCGTTATAACTGGTTCTATACCTAAACGCTTCAAAGCATAATCAACCGAATAAATATTTCCGGCATTATACTTAACAATGGCTATATCCATTCTTTGTTCCTAAGTTAATTAAGTCGCAAAAGTAACAAATTCCAGTGACATACATGTGAATATGGTATGAAATAATGCCTCACCACTCTTTTTATATTTTCTTGAAAAATTTAAGAACTATAAATAATTTTCCTTTTTATTTTTGCGCCATTGTATTAATCATTTAAAACTTCAGGAGGACTTTTTATGACAATACGAACTAACTCTTTAAATCTATTAGTAGCAATTTTATTAGGAATTTTACCATTAAAAGCGCAAAGCGCAGAGACTGAAAAAAACATTATCCTTTACACTCCCTACACACAGATTTCTGTTCCCCCGGGAGAATCCATCGATTACAGTGTAGATATCATCAATAATAGTGATGAAGTAATTAATCCCTCAATCTCCGTACAGGGAATACCCCGTAGTTGGGAGCATAGTCTGAAATCCGGTGGCTGGACAATCAGCCGGATAGCCGTTCTTCCCAACGAAAAGAAAACAGTGTCTCTCAAAGTCGAAGTTCCCATGCAGGTCAATAAAGGAACATACCGCTTCTCTGTACATGCAGGCGATCTGGCTGAACTGCCATTAACGGTCATTGTTTCCGAACAGGGAACTTACCAGACCGAATTCCAGACAAACCAACCCAACATGGAGGGTAATTCAAAAGCAAACTTCAACTTCAGTGCAACTCTCAAGAACCGTACGGCCGAACAACAATTATACGCTTTACGGGCCAATGCTCCACGGGGCTGGAATGTTATATTCAAAGCAAATTACAAACAGGCTACATCGGCACAGGTAGAACCCAATGCAACCGAAAACATTTCGATCGAAATCACTCCTCCGGCAAACATCGAAGCCGGAACCTATAAAATACCGGTAGAAGCAACCACCAGTACAACATCTGCCCATCTTGAACTGGAAGTAGTAATTACCGGCTCCTATCAAATGGATCTTACCACTCCCCGCGGATTACTTAGTACGGATATCACCGCAGGTGATACCAAAAAGATCGATCTGGTAATAAAAAACACCGGCTCGGCCGAACTAAAAGATATACAACTATCTTCCAACAAACCGGCAGACTGGGAAGTATCCTTCGAACCTTCATCCATCGAAAAGCTGGCTGTAGGTTCTTCTTCACAGGTAACCGCAACGATCCGGGCATCCAAAAAAGCATTACCGGGCGACTATATTACCCGTATAGAAGCCAAAACTCCGGAGGTAAACTCCAATGCAGAGTTTCGCATCACAGTCAAAACTCCTCTGATATACGGCTGGTTAGGCTTAGTAATTATTGTAGGAGTGTTGGGAGGTATATTCTATCTGTTCCGGAAATATGGAAGGAGGTAACCAATGGGCCAGCCAGTTATTGAACTCACCGGATTAACAAAAAAATATGGTGATTTTATTGCTGTCAACAACCTGAATCTCACGATCCGCAAAGGAGAGATATTTGGTTTATTAGGTCCCAATGGTGCCGGCAAGTCCACAACAATCCTTATGATGTTGGGATTAACCGAGCCCACCAGCGGTACAGTACATGTGTGTGGTATCAATTCTACCACACACCCCATAGAAGTGAAGCGCAAAGTAGGTTACCTGCCGGAAGATGTAGGCTTTTATGAAGACATGACCGGGCCTGAAAACCTGGTTTATACAGCTTGCCTGAATGGTTGCTCCCGCAAAGAAGCGTACGAAAAAGCAATTTCACTAATGGAGCGGGTCGGATTAGCCGGACAAACAGAAAAAAAGACAGGTAAATACTCCAGAGGAATGCGCCAGCGGTTAGGTTTAGCCGACGTACTCATCAAAAATCCGGAAATTATCATACTCGACGAACCTACATCCGGCATAGATCCGGCAGGGGTTCGTGAATTCATTGATCTTATCCGCCAACTTAGCCGGGAAGAGGGACAAACTGTACTCTTTTCCTCTCATCACCTCAACCAGGTACAGCAGGTTTGCGACCGTGTTGGACTCTTTGGCGGAGGACGTCTGTTAGCTGATATCGGGATGCAACAGATTTTAGAAGAAAATAAAAAACTGGAAGATATTTACAATCAGTATTTAGGGGAAGGAGGTAAAACAAATGAATAACACCTATCACCCTTTTTGGGTTATCGTTAATAAAGAGGTATCAGACCATATCCGTAGTTGGCGGTTTATTATACTGCTAACCATCATAGGACTCACCTGTATGGGTTCTCTCTATACAGCACTGACCAATATGAACGCGGCTATCAAACCCAACGACCCGGACGGTTCCTTTCTATTCCTGAAACTCTTTACCGTATCGGACGGCACATTACCGTCTTTCACCGTATTCATCAGTTTTTTAGGTCCTTTGTTAGGTATTGCTCTTGGCTTTGACGCCATCAATTCCGAACAAAATAAAGGAACACTTAGCAGAATATTATCGCAACCGATCCACCGGGATTACCTACTGAATACAAAATTCACCGGATCACTAATCGTAATTGCGATTATGCTGTTTACATTAGGCTTCCTGGTCATGGGATTTGGACTCATCGCCATAGGCATCCCTCCTACAGCTGAAGAGTTTATGCGGATGATACTCTATCTGGTGGTAAGTGTTTTCTATGTAGGGTTCTGGTTAAACTTATCGATCTTCTTCTCGCTTAAATTCCGGCAGGCAGCAACTTCTGCACTGGCAAGCGTAGCGATCTGGCTATTTTTCAGTGTTTTCTACAACATGATCATTAACCTGATCGGTAAAGCTTTGCAACCCTCCATGTTTGCAACCCAAAGCCAGATCATCAGTTACCAGAAGTTTATGCTAATACTTTTGCGCTTCGCCCCCAGTGAGTTGCTCAACCAGGCTACCACAACTTTACTGATCCCATCGGTTCGTAGCTTAGGACCTCTTACTATGGAACAGGTACAGGGAGCCATTCCCAGCCCCTTACCCTTAGGACAAAGCATTTTAGTAGTATGGCCCCAGTTAACGGGATTAATTGCAGCCACCCTTATCTGCTTTGCCCTCTCCTATTTCTGTTTCATGAGAAGAGAAATACGCCCCAGATAATTTGAGATAATAAAAATCCCGTGTCTCTGTGTCTCCGTGTTTTTATTCTTTATCTTTGTAAAGATCAATTCTAACTCATAAAAAAAGAAAGTTATGTTAAGTAAAAAGATGGAAGAGGCTTTAAACGCCCAGATTAATGCAGAATTCTGGTCTGCATACCTTTACCTATCCATGTCTGCAGATTTTGCTGCAAAAGGAAAACCCGGCTTTGCCAACTGGATGCATATCCAGTTCAAAGAAGAGCAGGAACACGCTATCAAATTTTTTAATTACGTAATCTCACGGGGTGGGAAACCGGAATTAAAACCGATAGAAGAAGTAAAAACCAGTTGGGAATCTCCACTGGAAGCATTCGAGGACACCCTGGCACACGAACAAAAAGTAACAGCCATGATCAACGACTTGTACGGACTGGCTGTAGAAGAAAAAGACTACGCAACACAATCTATGTTACGTTGGTTTATCGACGAACAGGTTGAAGAAGAAGAAACAGCCCAGGGTATAATCGAAGCCCTCAACATGATCAAAGACAACGGCTTCGGTCTGTACACACTGGACAAAGAATTAGCCACCCGGGTATACACCCCAATTGCGGAATAAGTTCTGTTTATCACACAAACGGAATAGAACACAGATTTCGCAGATTAAATAGATTTACGCAGATTTTTTATTTTAAAATATTCTTCTGCGTAAATCTGCGTTTTCTGCGAAATCTGCGTTCTCTATACCTTCACCTACTACACTATCCTTTACCATTTTTCATACAAATTAATTCCTTCGCTGCAACAAATCTCATAATAAGGCCATTATAAAAATAAAAAAGAGCCTTATGCAAACACTTAAAAATGTATTAATTGGTCTGGGAGTACTTGCTGTAATCCTGTTTATCACCTTTCTGGTTATTGGAGTAAAAGTCGTCTCCACTATTGTAGTCTATGTCGTAGGAGGAATTGCCGTTCTTGCACTTATAGGAATCATTCTTTTCTATGGAGGTAAATTTACCGGTAAAATAGAAGATAAACCGTAAACGATCCACAAACGATAAAAAGCAGCGCACTAAATATTTTTGCCGGACAACTTTGTCCGGTAACGGACACCCTATATACTTATAATAAACTGATTATCAACCACACATTTTAATTGGCACATCTCTTGCTCATAAAAACGCAAAACGAATCTTTAATCTTATTTATATGGAAATAATTCAACTGGAAGGCATCACTAAATTATACCGCACCAAAGAGGTAGAAACACTGGCCTTAGAAAATGTAAACCTGAACGTACAGAAAGGAGAGTTTCTCTCTGTCATGGGACCTTCCGGATGCGGAAAAAGTACCTTACTAAATATCATCGGACTATTGGATACCCCCAGCGAAGGCAAGGTATATATCAACGGCACCGAAACCACTCACATGTCTGACGGACAAATGGCCGGATTCCGGAACCAGACACTCGGTTTTGTATTCCAGAGCTTTCACCTGATCAATTCATTAAATGTACTCGATAATGTGGAATTACCCCTTCTCTACCGCAAATCCAACGATAAGAATCGCCGGGAAGCTGCGCAGGAAGTACTCGAAAAAGTAGGACTCTCCCACCGCATGAAACATTTCCCCACACAACTTTCGGGCGGGCAGTGCCAGCGGGTAGCCATTGCACGTGCCATTATTGGTAATCCACAGATACTGTTGGCCGACGAACCTACCGGAAACCTGGACAGTAAAATGGGAGAAGAAATCATGAATCTACTGTTCAACCTCAACAACGAAAGCACTACCATTGTCATGGTTACCCACGATGAACACATAGCAAAAAAAACACAACGGATCGTACGGTTCTTTGACGGACGGCGGGTAGAATAAAACAATTGACAATTAATAAAACAAAAACTTCACTATATGTATAAAATATATTTCAGGCAGGCAATCCAAATGCTTAGGCAAAATCCGGTGATGAGTGCCATTGCCATTACCGGTACCGCGCTGGCCATTATGATGATTATGGCAATCATCGTTTCCGAAGAGATCAAAAATATATCCGTAGCTCCCGAAATACACCGGGCACGTACCTATTACCTGCATGATCAACTGGAAAGAGATACAGCCAGAAACAATACAATACGGGGAAATATCAAATTTTCTACTTACAAAGAATATCTGACAGAACTTAAAACACCTGAGGCAATATGCGCTGTTACCTCTTTTAACTGGGGACATGAAAAAAATTACTCAACACACCCAACTCTGATAATTTTATACCGGGAGTTGTTAAAGCTACAGACGATGCCTTTTGGTATATTTACTCCTGTACTTTTATCGAAGGGGTTCCTTTTACAAAAGAGGCTGTAGAATCCGGATTACAGGAGGCTGTTATTTCCGAAAGCATGGCTCAAAAACTATTCCAGGGAGAGAAAGCACTCGGACAAACCCTGGAAATATATGAAATTCCGTATAGAGTCGTAGGAATAGTCCAAGATATCTCTGCTGTCTTTTCAGCTTCTTATGCAGATATATGGGTACCTAACACATCAGATAAAATGTGGGACGGAGGATGTACCGTTGTAATTCTGCTGAAAGATAAAAAAGAGTATCCGGCCCTCTTACAGGAAATCCGGACAGCAGAAAAAAATATTTTGATAACCGGGGCGACTGGACTATTAACTTTAACTTTCCTACTATCCATAGGGAGTATATAGGCCATCCACACGGACAGGATGCGGAAGATATCGTAAAAAACATTCAGAAACAACACCGCCAACGCATATTTATTCTCCTATTGTTACTTTTGGTTCCGGCTATTAACCTTTCCGGATTAAGTTTGTCACGTATCAAAAAACGGATGGAAGAAATCGGCATCCGGAAAGCATTCGGAGCCAAACGCCACATTATCCTGATCCAGGTATTGTTTGAAAACCTGATAACCTCCCTGATTGGCGGAGTAATCGGATTAATCTTATCTTACATTGTCATTTTCAATATGCGACGATGGATGCTGGGTATTCCTGCGAACGAACCCATTCCGTTTAATACTTTAATTTCCCTGCCGGTTATTTTATCTATTTGTCTCACCTGTGTGCTTCTCAATCTGATCTCGGCAGGCTTACCGGCCTGGCAGGCAGCCAGCTTTTCTATTATCCGTTCAATTACTCAAAACGATAAAACCGTATGATACGACATATCCTTACCATTATCTGGAACGAACGCAAATCCAACGGATGGTTGTTCCTCGAATATATCTTCATTTTTTCCGTTCTCTGGTTCTGTTGTGACTATCTCTATTATATGGGACGTTGTTACCTGGAACCCAAAGGTTTTGATATTGAAAACACCTATTATGTAAAAATGATAAAAAGTACGAAAACCAGTCCGGAGGCAGAAATAGATGAATACACGCTTACCACTACCGTAATGGACCGTATCCGCCGGCATCCCGAAGTAGAATTTGTATCTATTTCGGAAGCTGCCATGCCCTATGGTATGAACAGTTACGGTACCGGAGGAATGATTATGCCGGATAGTTTCCACACAATTGTACGTGATCGGCGGATAGATCTGGCTTTTCTCGATGTTTTCAGATTAAAGCTCCAAAGCGGCCGTCTGGCCGATCCGGATTATCCCGGACAGGAAGAAGAAATATTAATTAGTCCCGATATGCGGAATAGTATAGGTATATATAATGGCATCCCCTATCCTGTCCACAAAGTAATACGGTTAGAACATGGATCGAATCCGGATCAACACAGAGTGGTAACAGGTGTCCTTCCACCGGTTAAGGACTCTTTTAACGACCAATATATGGCTACTATGTGGAGGGTCAAACCGGCAGGTAATTTCCATCTTTCTAATTCCACCATAGCCCTGCGCATCAAACCCGGAACTTCAAAAGATTTTCCGGAACGCTTTCTGCAGGAGATGAGAACACAGCTTTCATTAGATCCTTATATTTTTACCTCCATCACTTCTCTAAAAGAGATAGAAAAAGAGTCTTTGCAAAATTATGGAACTGCCGATAGCCTGAATAGTGTGTTTGCAATCACCTTTTTCCTGATAATTAATATTTTCCTTGGGGTAATAGGTACCTTCTGGTACCGTACCCAGGCCCGACGAAGCGAAATAGGATTACGGATTACTATGGGAGCCAAACCCCGGCAGGTAAGGAATATGCTCTATCTGGAAACACTCCTGATACTCTTTTTTGCCAGCCTGATAGCTGTAAACATTTGTATATCCCTGAATGAATACGAACTACTGGAAAGTCTTGGGATACCTACAAGCGAATGGACAAACATTGGTTCAATTCCTCTTATCAGCGGAGAAGGACAGACCAAACATACACTATCCATTCTTTGGGCCTATCTACAAAAAGAGGTAACAGTCTATCTGATCACCTTCGCGCTGTTGGCAGGTATCTCCATTTTTGCAGTCTGGTATCCGGCCCGGCGCGCATCTATGGTACAACCGGCCGAGGCTTTGCGGGAAGAGTAAATATTCCTATCTTTACTACGTGTCGAAAAAAATAGGTTCTTTTGTGCTTATGTCTAAAATTCTGAAACCGCTTATACTTGTATGCGATGATGATGCCACCGTACGTACCACCCTTACCATGGTACTCAAACGGGCCGGTTACGAAGTAGCCACGGCTGCCACCCGCGAAGAGGCTATCAGCTTTGTCCGCAATCATACGCCCCACCTGATCCTGATGGACATGAACTATTCGCAGACCACTACAGGCGAAGAAGGATTGCAACTATTGGCACAGGTAAAAATATTTTGTCCGCAGGTGCCTGTTATCCTGATCACCGCATGGGGTTCTATCAATCTGGCGGTACAGGGCATACGTACCGGAGCGTTCGACTTCATCACCAAGCCGTGGAACAACCTGATGCTATTGAAAAGTATCCAGACCGCCATCAGCCTGAACAACGAAGAGGAAAAAGAAGAGTCACTTCACACATCCGGCTTTCCGGCCATTATAGGACATTCCCCGTTATTGATACAGGCACTCGAAACCGTATCACGGATTGCCTCCACAAATGCCCCGGTACTGATCACCGGTGAAAGCGGTACCGGCAAAGAGTTAATTGCTGCCGCTATCCATGAAAAAAGCCGCCGGGCTACCGCCCCGTTTATTAAAGTAAACCTGGGAGGTATCTCACAATCCCTGTTTGAAAGCGAAATGTTCGGACACAAAAAAGGAGCCTTTACAGATGCCCGTTACGACCGTACCGGACGGTTTGAAATGGCTGATAAAGGAACGATCTTTCTGGACGAAATAGGCGAACTCGACCTGGTATGCCAGGTAAAACTACTACGGGTATTGCAGGACCAGACATTCGAAGCACTGGGCGACAGCCATCCCCGGCAAGTAGACACACGGGTAATTTGTGCTACAAACCGCTCCCTGCCCGGCATGGTTTCACAGGGTACTTTCCGGGAAGACCTGTTTTACCGTATAAACCTGATTATCATCCGGGTTCCTGCTTTGCGGGAACGTACGGAAGATATTCCATTGTTGGTACGCCATTTTATGAATCAACAGTCTGCCGTTACCGGCATAACCGATACGGACATCACTTCAGAAGCACTGGCTTACCTCAGCCGGCTACCCTGGCCCGGGAATATCCGGGAACTTAAAAACATGGTAGAGCGTACCCTGTTAGTCTCCGGCAAAAAGCTACTGACCGAACAGGATTTCAAAAGCCAGTACATCGAAACACCTCTGCACCGGCAAACAACCGGAACAGATTCGCTGCAATCATTAGAGTTAATGGAAAAAAACATGATTCTGAAAGCCATCAGCCTGTACGGTAACAACCATTCCCGGATAGCCACAGCCCTGGGCCTTACCCGGCAGGCTCTATACCGGCGATTAGAAAAATATGATATACAACTAATCAAGTAGTCAGAAATGCGAACCAAGTGGATATTTACAACAATTGTTGTTTTTATAACCGGGCTGATGTGCGGACTGGCTTTTTTGTTATATCCGGAAAATCCGGTTCCTTTCTGGGTACTACAAATCATGGCGGTTAGCACCTTGCTGTTCTCCTGGTTTCTGTACCGTTTATTAATCAAACCGCACCTATTATTACTTAGCGGTATGCAGTTATTAAAAGAACAGGATTTCTCTACCCACCTTCACCCGGTAAAAAAACAGGGAGGCGAACCAATTGATTGACCTCTTCAACCGGATGATTACCCATTTGCGCAACGAACGGTTATCCGTACGGGGAAAAAACCGTTTCCTTGACCTGTTGATACAGGCTTCACCACAAGGCATTGTGATTCTGAATTTCAATAAAGAAATTACTGATATCAATCCGGCAGGACTCAAAATTCTCCGGATAACCCACCCGGAAGAGGTAAAAGGGAAACGGCTCGAAGAGGCACCGTTCGAACTGGCTGCCGGACTGGCCACACTGAAACAGGGAGATAATATAATCCTGCGCACAAACGGTATCAGTGCCTACCGCTGCATCCGTTCATCATTTGTAGACCAAGGTTTCGATCACCCTTTCATCCTGATCGAAGAACTTACACAAGAATTATTACAGGTAGAAAAAAGTTCCTACGAACGAATCATCCGCATGATGTCTCACGAAGTAAATAACTCTGTGGGAGCTATCAGTGCCACCCTTAACGTTGTATCCGATATTTTTACCACCCATGAAAACCAGGAATGGCAGGATGTACTCCCAGCCGTAAATGCGTCCTTCGACCGGTGCAACCACCTGGCACATTTTATCAGTAACCTCGCTCATGTGGTACGCATACCATTGCCTACCCTTTCGCATGTTTCCCTGAATGAACTGGCACGCAGCGTAGAAGCGCTGGTTCGTCCCGAATGCAAACAACGCAACATTCACCTGCACCTTGATCTCACTCCAAACGACAAACTAATTTACATAGACGGCATCCAGTTTGAACAGGTATTAGTAAATTTACTCAAAAACGCCTATGAATCGATCAACCATGACGGCGAAATCCGCATCCTCACCCATAGTTCTCCGGTCTCAATAACAATAGAAGACAACGGCCCTGGCATACCGGACGAAGTAAAAGACAAACTATTTACCCCATTCTTCACCACCAAACCCACCGGACAAGGCATCGGCCTCCTCTTCGTCCGCGAAGTACTTACCAACCACAAATGCGGATTCACCCTCACCACACAAGCAACCCAAACCTGTTTCCGCATCACCTTTTAATGCCTTGCAAATATTACAGGTTTAAGTTTTTTTGCCAGCTTTTCACTGGCTTTCGCTGGGCTTTCTTTCCTTTCGCTGGCGCAGATTTAAATCTGTGCCTAAACTAACAGGCGGTTAATAAGTATAGAAAAATTTCACTTTTAACATTTTGGACAGAGGGATTTGCAATCCCCGACAATCGAGTCTTAGGATTTGTAATCCTTTTTATAATACTTAGGATGTATGAATGGGATTGTAAATCCCAAGACTCAACAAACCGGGATTACAAATCCCGGTGATCCAAATACATTCAGCGCGTAAAATTAACCGGAACGGTATACCTTACTTTTACAGATTTACCATTTTGTATTCCGGGTTCCCATTTGGACATATTATTTATTACCCGGATTGCTTCAGCGTCCAGATCTTCCTGCAATCCACGTAGTACTGTTGGCTCGCTGATACTCCCGTCTTCATTTACTATAAAATTACAGATTACCCGGCCCTGAATACCTACATCCCCAAATTTTTCCGGATAACGAATGGTTCTGTGTATATAAACTTTCATCGAATCAATACCGCCGGGAAACTCCGGCATCTTCTCTACAGTTGTAAATACCGGTTCATTACTTTCATACCAGAAGGTCCGGGAAGTATCCGGCATATAGCAAGCCAATGTGATAAACAAAAATACAATAACACCTATTAAAATCAGAATCCAGTCTACCAGACGGATATTAAAAGAAACAGGAATCTGTTTCCGTTCTTTATTACTTTTTAAATCCAGTACTCTTTTCATCTTTCTATCCTCCTATCCTTTAAATCTAACCTTTCTACTTATATAGATGCAAAAAACAAGTACAATTCCATAACCCTTCACGCCTTTTAACAAGGTTCATTCTCCATGACTTTTTATCTCAACTACAATGACTTTTTACCCCCACTCTCCATGACTTTTCACCCTCAATTTCCATGACTTTTTTGCACGAATACAATGACTTTTTTGCGGCTTTTTTATTTAAAACAAAAAGACAAAACATCAGGCTGGTAAACAAACATTCTCCTTTGCTTACAAAACAGGTAAAAGGGAGTATTTTCACAAACACCCCCTTTGGTCCTAACCACATTATTTACACCTGTAGATTATTAAAAATAACAAGATGTAACAATATTGTTTGAATGTGTATCTACGAATAAATTGTTTATCATTTTCAAACCGGAAAGACGATTCAAACATCGCCTTTCCGGAAAAGTGAGGTATTATACCTGTTTTTCTGCTTTAGGATAGTAATTTACCGTTTAAGTCTATTGCTCTTATTTTTTATGAAAATCTACCTGTTAAAACCTAACTTATCTCTTTTTGTCTTATTTCATAGGGGGACGGCAGTTATACCATATATTATAACTTACCATTTAACTGCCGTCCCTGCTATACTAATTACTTATAAAGCATTTTTTAAATAACTACACTGCAAATATATGACATTCCTACGGAACAGATATACCTAATTATTGCCCGTTTATACACAATCTCTTTCATTTTTCCTCTTTGTGCAAATTTTAGAATTCAACATACAACCTAACTATTTAATATTCAGGACAAAAATTTACAAATACCCACGGATTTCACCCGCGGTTAGTCATATTCAAGTCCTTCGGGCTTACAAGCTGTAACTTTTTTGATTTTACAATGTTGTTTTTACACAGCCTCTCCAGAGGGGCGATTAATACTATATTTCTCAATAGATTAAATCTAAAATCAAAACCGGAGTCTTACAAAACCATGGAAGGAAATATCTAAACTGACGTACCGGATTGTTTCGTTTGACAATTGTTATACATTCGTTTGATAATTGTTGCGTATTCGTTTATCAATTGTCAAACGAATACGCAATAATTATCAAACGAATAGAATATTACTGATTTTCATTCAGTTTTTAATTAGAAAACAAAAAACTATATATGAAGAAGTATGAAAACCCAGTACGGAATTTATAAAACTCCCGTACCCGGAAATTGTAATCCCCGGCCAACCAATCTTAGAATCTGTGATCCGAAAAACAAATAAACCCCCGTTATACTGTTACTTATTCGTATTCAAACGGATTAAAAATCCTTATACCCGGGCAGGCGGGGAAATTACACATCGGAGATTCCGGTTCACCGGAAAGAACATTCTGGTTCACCGGCGTCCCCGCTGTTTAAAAATATACTTTACTCTGATTTCAGTGTATTTACCGGATTGGTATTAGCGGCACGCCAGTTTTGATAGGTTACTGTCGCAATAGTGATCAGAGATACGAATAAAAATGCCAGGGCAAACACCCATAAGTAAATGGGTACTTTATAGACAAAATTTTCTAACCAGCGGCTTACACCATACCAGGCTAAAGGGGCCGCAACTACAAAACAGCCGGATACAATTAACAGGTAGTTTTTATTATAATCCAGGAGAATAGCACCTGTTGTAGACCCTAAGACTTTCCGTACGCCAATCTCTTTCAATTTATATTCGCTTTCAAAAATTACTAACCCGAATACGCCGACAATAGAGATAAAAATAGCTATCAGGCTAAAAAGTCCGATCAGCTTCATTAGAATATTCTCCTTTTCGTACATCTGCTGCACTACTTCATCGTAAAACCACATTTTAAACGGATAGGCGTTATCTATATTGGTCAGTGTATTGCGGAAATAATCCATTGTCTGCTGCAAATCCACTCCCGGCCGGGTTTTTATTAAGACAAAACCCGGAGTAAACCAATCGTCTTTCGTAACCTGGAAAGCCATAGGAGCCATTTCCATGCGGTAAGAAGTAAAAGGGATATCCTGCATAAATCCGATAATCTCTTCATCCCCAATTTTCTCGCCCAATTCCAGGTTATATACATCCTTTGCCATTTTATTAAAAACCAGTGCTCCATCGTGTTGGGCATCTTCCATGCGGAAAGGCCGTCCTTCGGTAACCTGTATACCCATTACATCAAAAAACGCGGGATCTACACAAAGATTATAATACTGTATATCCTGGTCCTGACGGAAATCACGGCCATACAGGCTATACATTTCTCCCGCTGCCATGAGGTCCTGCACAAACGACACACTTTCTATGCCGGAATAAGCTAATAGTTCATTTTGAAGAACGTTCTTACCTGTACGTACATTATCATTAATGGTAGAGACCAGAACCTGCCCTTTATCATACCCCAGGTTATTATTTACCATGTAACGATTCTGCAAATATATAAAAGCTGCGCAAATAATTAAAACAAATGAAGATATATATTGGAAGGCCACCAATGTGTTACGCAATTGTTTTCCTTTGGGTGACATACCAAAAGAACCTTTTAATACCAGGGCGGGAGAAAAAGAAGTAATATAAAAAGAAGGATAAAGACCTGCACACAAAGCAACGATCAATGAAATACCGGCTGTAGCAACAATCAAAAACGCATGATCTGATAAGGAAACTTCGGCACTAACCAGATTGTGTAAAGAAGAGACCGAAAACAGATGTACCAGAAACAATGCCAGGAAAAAGGATAAAAGACAAATCGTTACAGTTTCAAAAAGTAGCCCCCACCGTAGCATCGCCTGGCCGGCTCCCAACACTTTTTGTGTATTAATACTTTTAATCCGGATAGGGGTTAATGCCATACTAAAGTTAGTATAATTAATGGCTGCTATAAATAACAGGATAATTGAAATGCCTATCAACACATATATGGTTTGCCGGCTTGATTTATCTACCAGGTCATACAGGACACCCTGTGTAAAATGGAGATCAGTGAAAGGTACCAAACGTACTTTCAGAGCACTCTGTGCCAGGGTTAGTTTTTGATTCATCTCTTCGTGGTGATTCTCCATATAATTAGCCATTACACGCTCCATATTGGCCGGATCGTCTAATACAATAAAGGTACAATACGACCAATCTCCCCATATTTCTTTATGATTATCCTGCACAGACGCATACAGGTAGTTTTTCACGGAACTGTTATCCGGAAAATCTTTATAAACGCCTCCGATTGTCCAGGTTTCCTGTTCTACCAAAAAACTTTCTTCCAGATAAAACAGTTTCCCTACGGCCGGTTCATCCCCGAAAACTTTCCGGGCCATACTTTCCGGTATTAATAATGTTCCCGGAGCCTCTATCGATCCGGCATCGCCCTCCACCATATTAAAAGAGAATACATTCATATGGTTGGGTAACACCAGATAAAGATTCTGCCAGAACATTTCACGTACATTTCCTTTATCTACCCCCACTACTATTTCGGGAGCCATAGCAAAATGATAAGAGCCATCTACCACATGGGGAGATGAATTAATAAACAGGTCTGCAAACGGGCGGGGAGTAATAGCCACCCATTGATCCTGCATCCTCAACTCCAACCGGTATATATTTCCGGCATTGGGTATATTGCGGTTAAAATTCAAATCGTACTTTACCTGGATCATAATTAAAATAAAAGCTGCAAAAGCAACGGTTAGTCCCAGTATATTCAAAATGGTAGCCACCTTAAAACGGCGCAGCAGGCTAATAAAATTTCGTATGATAGTTTTCATTACTATGATTGTTTGTTTGCTTGTATAAATCCCAAAAAGCATGCCAAACATCCTATTTTATTAATTCACAACACCATAAACAAATAACAACAACTGCAAAATGTCCAATATATTTACATCCCTGTAAAATTATTTGACATCGAGGCACTATAAAGGCTGCAAAAGTGGAAGAAAAGAAAACACTTTTGGCAAGCCTTTTTTTTATTTGGCAAACTTTCTATCTTTGAAACCAAAGTAAATAACCGTAAAAACAAATATATGAAAAAGGATACATCCCATTGCCGGGAACAATTCAAAGAAATATACCTGAACAACCAACGGGATAAGATTATCCCTTTCCTGCAACAATTAAGCAAAGAGGAAAAGAAAGGGCTTATTCCGCTTCTGAAAAAATATAACCATGAATGGTCTGATCCTACAAGAACAATCCTGTATGTAGCACTAATAGCCTGTTGCAACCATACGGAAATAAAAAAAGAACAGGGTAATATCATTTTAAGAGAGACTGATCCGTTACTGTCAGAACTATTGGAATGGTATTGTCCGGAATGGTTCTCCATATTTATCAACGAAACACACGAACAGAGTAGCCTTGATTACAGGATATTGCTGGATTGGTATCACAAAGGGTACCTGCAACCGGCTCCCCCGCTAATTGCCAAAAGCCTGTTCTTTAACCAGCATCGTAACAATATAGATATCGAAGCTGATCCTATTATCCTACAGGAACATATCTGGACTTTCTTTGAACACGAAACCAATTATATATTCTGGGAGAATTACACGGATAAGGAAGGGAAAAAGATTCAACGCTGGATCAAAATACTGAAACAATACAGTGATAACGGCACCATTGACCGGATGCGGCTGTTGAAAGCAATTCTACAAACAGCCAACCATCCGTTTACGAAAGAGTCCGTTGCATGGTTTTGTGACTTGTTGGAGACACTCGCCCCCACTCCGGCGGAGCTTCTAACCCTACAGGAAGATTTGCTGAATGGTTTACAAACCGACCGCCCACGGTGGACACGGATGATATTGGCTGAAATAGCCCGCCTGTTACCGGAAAAAAATTTTAAAGCAGAAGAGTTACTCCCCTACCTGCCGGTTCTTTTCACCAAAAAGGAGAAAAACCTGCTTACAACTGCCCTGCAGGTAGCAGAGAAAATAAATAAAACTTATCCGCAGTTACAGGGCACTGTATGTACCGAACTGGTAACTGTTTTTCTGATACAGGACGAGAAACTGCAAACCAAAGCAGCCAAACAGATCGTAAAATACGGAGCCGGAGCACAACAGCAGTTCAGCCAAATACTGGAAGAATACCGCGATTATATTTTGCTGGCAGTACAGGAGATACTCAAACCCTTCCTACAGGCTGCACCTGCGAAACAGACAGCCCGGCCAGAGGTAGAGAAAGAGGCAGAGAGCCTGCCCGTTATTTCGGATACGAACCGGTTGCCAGAGGTAAATACATGGGAGGATCTGATCTTTTTTGCCACCCAGACATTTAGTGAGAAAGAGGCCTATTACCCTATTATGCTGCCTGACTATATTTACAAATTTGATAAAGAGATAACATCAGAGAAGGCCAAACAGTTAAGGCCTGTTTATAAACTGGAGGAACGGCAGGGTATGAATGATTGGAGTTATTATTCATTCAACGATGGGATGTTGAAAATTTTCCTGATAAGTTACGCCAGGTATCTAAACAACCGTTTCCCCGGGGCAATCCCTTCTGTAGAAACCCAGGAAGAACGGAAAGACCTGTCGGCCGGACGGTATTCTATGGTAGACGGACTCTATTTTACAGCACCGGTATACGACCGGGTTGCCGAGATTATGCATCGTATTGAGCAACAGCAATATTATGAACCGGTATCCATGTCAACCCACTACCCTCTATGGATTGATCCGGTAATATTGGTGGAACGGTTACAACGTTGCCAGGAGTATAACTACCAGCCTATTGCCACCGAACTACAACAGGCAGTGATGCGCTGTTGCCTGGAAGATACCAACGAAGCTGCTAAAAAAGCGGCATCGCTACAGGGAGAATGGAAACACCTGCTATTATACCTGTTCGGAAAAGAGGAACTGCGTAAAGAACAAATGATAACACCTGCACTGTGGATTACAGCCGCACTGACCCGTAACAAGGGAATATTACCGGAATTGTTGCTCGACAAATTGTATGAAGTACCTGTGCAGTTACACCCCGGTTATCTCCATTGGGAGATAGACCCACACCCTCACCCGGATACAAAAGGAAAAGGTGTTGTTTTCAACCCTAAAACACGTTTCTATTATAAAGACGAACCATCTTTTCCGTTGCTATATCAATACTATATTAGTTATAGGTTTAAAAGCCGGCATAATATAGAGAGTGGTGATATCTACCGTATAATTGCTTCTATGCCCTACAACCATGATCTGTTTATGGCGTGGGTAGTTGAGTATATCTCTGTTGGTTCAATTCTATTTACCGCTCAGGAACAGTGGATGAAACATGTATTGAGAGCACTGCGCGACCTTCACCTGCCCTGTACACCTATGGATCACCTGGCTATCTCAATGTCATTCTTCAACAGGTTTAAAGAGGTCGTTCAATATGCTGCCGAAACATGGTATGAAGGATCGGCAGCCGGCTGGATAGATCCTACAGAACTGGGTAAAACAATGGGTAAACTTATTGAGCAGGAGTGGCAACCCCTGCAACGCTTCACCAATATTCTGCGCGACGAAATGCTACTGAACCGCCATAACACCCCTCTCTTACTGCAACTAATAGAAGCCATACTGGCCACCCTACAGCAACCGGTTAAAGGAGTAAAAGCCCTACTGGAAGCCTACAAAGAACTCCTAAACCGCACCGGACAAAAAGCCCCAACCAACAAATTCCCCCAATGGGAAACCTGGGTAAACGAAAACAACCTGAAAAAGTTAATTAAAGAGTTACAACTCCTTATCTTTGATGTATAACCGTAAAAAACAAATGATGGAAACAAAAACCAACTTTACCGTTATCCGTAAACTATTTAACAAGTGGGATAATACTGGCTACTCTATTGATGAAATAGAAAAGGGACAACAGAAATGGGGTGCCCTACCCGGCCTGTTGAAAGAGTATTATCTTGAACTTGGAGCGGATGAAATTATCAACCAAACACAGGACAGCTTATGCTCGCCGGAAGAGTTAGTAAATGAAAGTCTGCAAGCAGAAAAAGAATACCTGATATTTTATACCGAAAATCAACGTGTCTGCGACTGGGCTATACGTATTGACGACCTCAAACTATATGATCCACCGGTATACATCAACAACGATAATTTGAGAAAAGATACCAGTTGGACAATTGAGAACGAACACCTTTCCGGCTTCCTCAATAGTATAGCCCACCTACAAGCCATATTCGGATTAGAGTATACAGCAGAAGAGTTTCTCGAAACCGATAAAGCAGGAGTTGCGCACATCCGTGAGAAATATCAGGTAAAAGCTGATCCTTTGCATTGGCTTAATGTAGAATTCTATGGTAACCACGACGATGATGTAATAGCACTAATGTATATAGACGAAGATGAAATACAAATATTCTATGCATCCGGCACAGAAGAACACTTCAATGAAATAGACGAATATTTATCTACTATTGCGGAATAAAGCCCAACCCCGGACTTACGAGACTTAGAATTCATTTACCACGAACAATAAGAAAAGATGATACAGGTATTAACAGAACTGCAAGACAAATTCAACAGAATCCGGCAGAGTAAAAACTCAATGGATCATACTAATTTCCTGTTGGAAATGATAGGAGCATTTGAAAATGTGCGCTATACTATAGATGAAAAAGGAGAATACCATTTTCATGAAAATATAGACTGGATTCCTTATATAGAGTTTCATTACCGGCTGATGACGGATAAAGATATTCCGGCAGAAGCACATAAGAACCTGATGTTTCGTTTTAAATATCATGAAGAGAGAGGAGGAAAATTTCTCCTCTCCAAAATGGACAATAAGGAAGACACCCGGTTTTATCCCGATTTTATATTTAGTCTCGGACAAATTTATCAATACAAAAAGGGCGAAGAGAAAGACAAGGAGAAAGTCCTCGACTATGCCCGGACATTTGCCTGCTCGGAAAATGACAAACTCCGTGAAAACGGAATCATTGTAGTAGGTTGGTTAGGGAATGAAAGTGACTTTCCGCTTCTGGAAGACCGGATGCTCAATGATCCTGTTCCTGAATTCCGTGCTTGGGCAGGTAGTGCATTTCGTTTCCTGAATATAACCAATAAAGCTGCAAAAGGATTACCTATTCTGAAAAAAGCGATTGAAAAAGAGAGTGATGCTTTTGCTTTAAGTACAATGATCCAAATAGCACAGGAACTGGCAAAAAAGAAATGGATATCCCAGCAAGCCATTAACGATATAGAAACAGAAGCAATCCAAAAAGGGAAAGAAAAAGCCCTGCGTTACCTGAATAAAAGGTAATCTTACCATTGCCGGAAAAACAGGTTTCGAAAAATTTACTATTCACATCACCTTTGAAGATGTGTTTTTCATGTAATGTCTGTATGTTTCGATGTATATAAGTGCAAAGAATATCAGAACCAATCTCTCTTTTTCATATACCGCCATACGAGGCCGCTAATTAGTATCAGAATACCCCATGCCATGAAATAACCGTACCGCCATTTCAGTTCGGGCATGAATTCGAAGTTCATGCCCCATACACCAACCAGAAAGGTGATCGGGGCAAAAATGGTTGATACAATGGTGAGCCGTTTCATAATGCCGTTCATCTTAAAATCGTTGTTCGACACATACAGGTCTACCAGCGATGACAAGATATCATTACAGTTACGCACTGTCTGGATCACATATTCCAGCTGATCCTGCAGGTCTTTGAATACCGGAACCACATGCTTCTCCAGAATACCGTCTATAGGATTAGTCAGTTTATGGAACTGTTCCCGCAGCGGAGTAGAATTTTTACGCAGTATTAAATAAGCATGGCGACACTGTTGTATCCTGGCACCAATATTCTTCTGGTTATAATTACGCCCCAGTAGTTGGTCTTCTATCCGTTCCAGTTGGTTTTCAACCTGAGTAGACGATTCTATCAGGTCGGCCATAATCGCATTAAACAGGAAAGCAAACAACAAACCGCTTTTTTGTCTCCGTATATTCATAGTATCTGTTTGCAAAGCCTGGTAAACATTCTCAAACAATGGGGCATGCCCTTCGTTAAAACTAATAACAATAGTAGGTTTAATAAGCAACGACACATGATCAGAACGTACCTTACGGTCAGCAGTAATGAAACAACTATTCAACACAACCATCACATAATCTTCATTTACATCAATCTTCACCACATGTGCCGGAGTCAACACCTCCCGTGCATCCAGACTATGCATCCCAAACTCGGTAAGCATCCGGGCAATATTCACATCATCCGTCAGCCCCTGTACTTCAAACCAATGAATACAATTATTGGTAAGTAAAGCGGTAAACGACTCCGTAGCCGGATCAACAGGAACAGTCTCCAACACAGTAGCATTATAACGTGTCAGCCGGATACGTGTAGTATTCCGGTAATGGCCCGTATAGTAGTATCTTTTAGAAAAATGCCGGTTATTTTTTACAGATGATTTGCTTTTATGGTTCATACGTGCAAAACAAATCTCTTACATGTTATGTTCACACGGGTAAAATATGTAATTTTGGACCATGGAATCGATCAAACAAATCTACCGGATAGGGCATGGCCCTTCGAGCAGCCATACAATGGGCCCCATGCGCGCGGCTGGTATGTTTCTGGAAAGAAACAGGCAGGCATCACGCTTTCAGGTAACATTGTACGGAAGTCTGGCTGCTACCGGCAAAGGACACATGACGGATGAAGCTATACTGGAAATCCTGCAACCCGTAGCCCCGGTCAACATTGTATGGGAACCCAAAACATTCCTGCCCTTCCATCCCAACGGCATGCTTTTCGAATCGTACAGCCCGGCAGGGAATACAATCGAAAAATGGACCGTTTACAGTATCGGAGGAGGTACGCTGGCAAATGAAGATTTTAACGAGCTAAAAACAAAAGATATTTACGAAATGCACACCATCCGTGAAATACAGGATTGGTGCGAAGAGACAGGTTCTTCCTATTGGGAATATATAGAACAATGCGAAGGCCCGGCCATATGGGATTATCTGGCCGAAGTCTGGCAGATTATGCAACAGGCTATTAAGAACGGGCTGGAAGCCGAAGGGGTAATTCCCGGCGGACTGGGACTGCGCCGCAAAGCGTCGGACTACCTGATTCGTGCCAAAGGCTACGGCAGCAGTATCCGTAGCCGGGGTATGGTATATGCGTTCGCACTGGCCGTTTCGGAAGAAAATGCCTGCGGTGGAAAGATCGTTACCGCCCCTACCTGCGGATCATGCGGTGTATTACCCGCGGTACTGTATCACCTGAAAGATTCGCGGGAGTTTCCCGACTCACGTATATTGCGTGCACTGGCTACAGCCGGCTTATTCGGCAACGTAGTACGTACCAACGCATCCGTATCCGGTGCCGAAGTTGGTTGCCAGGGAGAAGTCGGTGTAGCCTGCGCGATGGCTGCGGCAGCCGCCAGCCAACTGTTCGGAGGCACAGCCGCACAAATTGAATATGCAGCCGAAATGGGCCTTGAGCACCACTTAGGACTTACCTGCGACCCGGTTTGTGGCCTCGTACAGATACCCTGCATTGAGCGGAATGCCTTTGCGGCAGCCCGTGCACTCGATGCAAATACATTCTCGAACTTCTCCGACGGCAAGCACCGTGTTAGCTTCGACCAGGTAGTAGAAGTAATGAGACAAACCGGCAACGACCTGCCCAGCCTCTACAAAGAGACATCAGAGGGAGGATTAGCAAAAAATATAAATAAAAGGTAGTTAGTAGTTGGTAGATAGTAGTTAGTAGAAATAAGAAAATCCTACTAACTACTAACTACTAACTACTAACTACTAAACATAATATTCAATTCTTAATTCCAATGTATATGAAGAAAAACATTCTTATTTCGTTAGCCTTAACAGTTTTAGTGAGCTGTGGAGGTGCTAAAAAGAGGTAGCTGAAGTAGCTACAAGTGGTAACCCGTTATTCGAAGGTTGGTATGCCGACCCGGAAGGTATCGTTTACAATGATACATATTGGATTTATCCGACCTGGAGTGATGAGTACGAGAAACAGATATTCTTTGACTGCTTCTCATCCAAAGACCTGGTGAACTGGACAAAACATTCCCGTATTCTGGACAACAACGAAGTTACCTGGGCATGGCAGGCCATGTGGGCTCCGGCAGTACTACGCAAAGATGACAAATATTATTTCTTCTTTGGTGCGAACGATATTCAAAGCAATGACGAATTGGGTGGTATCGGTGTGGCTGTAGCCGACAGACCGGAAGGGCCTTATAAAGACCTGTTGGGAAAACCCCTGGTTGATAAAATCGTAAACGGTGCACAACCGATTGACCAGTTTGTGTTCCGGGATGACGATGGTTCCTACTATATGTATTATGGTGGTTGGAAACATTGTAATATGGTAAAATTGAGCGACGATTTCACAGAATTGGTACCATTCGACGACGGAGAAATCTACAAGGAAGTGACTCCCGAAAATTATGTGGAAGGTCCTTTCATGTTTAAAAAGAACGGTAAATACTATTTCATATGGAGCGAAGGCGGATGGACCGGACCGGATTATGCTGTTGCCTACGCCATTGCCGACTCACCTTTCGGACCTTTCGAGCGGGTGGCCAAAATCTTGGAACAGGATGAAGAAATTGCCAGAGGTGCAGGACATCATTCGGTTATTCACGTACCAAACACGGACGAATATTATATTATATATCATCGCCGTCCAATAAACGAAACAGCCCGCGACTATCGTGTAACCTGTATCGAAAAAATGGAGTTCGACGAAAACGGCCATATTCTCCCCATAAAAATGACCCATGAAGGCGTACCCGCCCGCCTGATCAGGTGATTTATAGGCTAAAGTATTCATAAGTTCGGCGTAGCGAGGACGCCAATGTCATCAACTTAAGAAAAAAAAGAAATAAAATATCATTTGTTCCCCGACTTGATCGCAGGGCTGTTAAATTCTGTGCTTCTAAGTCCTGCAAGGACGGTATATCCCAGCCCAGTACGAAGTGCTGGGTTAGTGATTACCCTTACACTCATGAGTCCTGAAGGGACGGCATAATTAATGTTCAACCTAATATGTCACTATTTTTATTCTGTCGTGCCTACAGCACTAAAACTCTTTTTCTATCCAGCAACCCAGCACTTCGTACCGGGCTGGGATATACCGTCTTTGCAGGACTTCATACAAATCATACAGAAGAATTTAACAGCCCTGCGACTTGATCAGGGATCGCAAATCGAAGATTCCGGTTTATCGGAAGGCACTAACAGTTTGAATTATAATGATAAATACTGTCTGTTCTGATGCGGTCCCCGATCAAGTCGGGGAACAAAAACGCTTAAGTTGATGGCATTGGCGAGGACGCTACGCCGAACGAAGTTTTTTTATTTATGTAATAATTAGATATTTAATAAATATTTATCTGCGTAAATCTGTTCAATCTGAGTAATCTGCATGCCCTTCCGTTACTTTTTGGTCAGCCGTTTTGGCACAGATTTAAATCTGCGCGAGCGAAAGGCTAGCGAAAGCAAAAGACGGTTACCTCCTGACAGACACGATTTTCTGCAGGAACAGGTTATTGGGGATAACAATCAGCTCCCCTTCATCGGTACGGATATCGGTATAAAAGGTATGTATATTTTCAATCGTAGCATCAATGGGCAGATCTTTATCATGAATATGAATACGATTACCAATCCGGAAAGGTGCGTTAAAGAACATAATAATACCGGCCGTAATATTACTAAGGATAGACCACTGGGCAAACATAGCAACACCAATCACTGCAAAGATAGAAGAAAGGCCTATCAACAGATTTTCCGGATTTACTCCCCATATAATGGCCAGCGCAAACACGAACAGAATATTCAATAAAACATACAGGATTTGCTTAATCTGCTTACGCCTTACAGTTGACTTTTGCAGCAACTGCCCGTAATACATCACCACTTTATGAACAACAAAACGGATAAAGTATAAAACCACAATTACAATCCCACTTGCTATTAGTTTGGGAATATATTTCTCTAAATTCATTTTTCAAATTTTCTGCAAAGATAACGCATACTTTATCTCTCCATTTATTTTGACAGAAAAATAATAATCTTTGTTTACGAAACTTTTCCTTTTAACGAATCCTTAACAAATATTCTTTTTAACAAGATGTTCATTTTTTTATCACATCCCCGGTTCTAAACAAAAAGAATATGAATCTGTTCCCGTAAATTCCCGGCCTATTTAACATTTGTTACTATGAACATTTTAGTACACCTCCTGTTGTAAGGGTATAATCAAAACCAGTAAATTTTTACAATTAAATAATATCCAACAAAAAAAGGTTAAGCTACCAGGCTTACAGAGGGAGGATTGTTCATGAAAAAAAGCTTACTATTCTTTGCAGGATTATTCATCCTGTTAATTTCAGGTTGTTCGGATGTGGATTATGGTACAGGTGGTGGCCCCGGTAGTGGTAAAAGTACCCTGACTATCAATCTGTCTATTCCCGGAAGTGCCATTAATACGTACGCCTATGTAGATGCTATAGGCGGAGAAGACGAAGTGCATACACTGTATGTACTGTTTTTTGAACCTACCACCGACGGCAGTGGTACATTTATCGAAGCGATCAATATTTCGCCTGAAAGTGGTGAATACACATCCGGACAAACAATAGAAATGGAAATTCCGGATGGTTCTTCCATCACCCGGACCAATGCATACAGCATTTTCTTTATTGCCAATCCGGAATATTACCTGGATTCTTACGGAGGTATCACCCGCGATTGGAGTACAGAAGTATTCAGCGGCAAAACCGAGAATCAAGTAAAACAGCTCCGGATAGATATACAGGGTAATACCTCTGTTCCGGGCAGTAGTCTGTATTACGCATATAAACCTTTTCATCAGAAAAACCTGATGATGACGGGTTCTATTTATAAAGAGGACGGACAGGATATGATTACGGCCGAACTGACCCGTATCGTGAGCCGGTTTGATATTGTAAATAAGGCCGAGAACTACGTGCTGGAAACAGCTTCTATCTGGAACGGGTTTCCTGAACAAACCATTGGTGATATTAATTTCTCTGATTTTAGCATAGACCGCATCAAACGGTTGTATGGTATAGATGTAGAGGATAATGGGGTAACTGGCGGACTGTATACCTACGAGAACTTTGTAGCCGTACCGGAACAGAACGACGAATATTCGACCTGTCTGATTCTCGGGATAAGGAATGAAACGACAGACAATCTGGGATATTACCGGGTAAATGCAAATCATTCCGGACGCCCGCAACAACTACGCCGCAACAATGCCTATACATTTACAATCAAAAGTGTAACAGGCAACGGTGATAACTCGGAAGAGGATGCGTACAATTCCGGAAAGAATGAAATTAATGTACAGATCAACGACTGGGACGTTGACGATCAGGGATGTATTGTGTTTGACGGAGATAACATCCTGGCATTGGGTACCAATAATGTGGTATTTAACAAACTGGGAGGCGATATAGAATACCGTGTATTTACATCGGGCGAAGGTACGTTGAACATCAGCGACGAATATATACCCTACGGCATGTCGTACGAGTTTAAAGATAATATGGTATATATATATATATATATGCCGACCCCAGCGAAGTAAACAAAGGCGGTTATATAGAATTCCAGTTTGGCAAACTAAAAGCTACGATGTATATTACCCAAATGGGAGAGATCGACCAGATGCTTACATTAAGCCACAACATGCTGCCGATGTTCGGCTTTGAAGACGGCCTGGTAAGCGAAGAGGTTACGGTAACCAGCTCGGGCCCATGGACGGCTAAAATTTATAACGACGATAACGCTTTTGTTTTTACGGGTACAAGCAATATTGACCTTACCGGAGATGACCAGGACAAATTTACAATCACAACCATTGATGAAAATGTAGACCTGAAACCCCGTTATGCATTTGTACATGCCGTATTGGATGCCAACCCTAATATCAGCGCGGTAACTATTATCTCTCAAAATGGTGTAAACGATATTTTACTGAATCCTGAACCGGCACAGTTGATCTTTGACGCGGAAGGTGGCCAGGTATCAGCCTCTACCGATTATACAATCACTGTAGATACTGGAGACGACGCGATCCAATGGGCGGCTGAAATATATGGTACTTACAAGCAATACTTTACTGCAACAGTTAATTCAGCCGCAAAAACGGTTACAGTAGAAGCCGTAGGGCGTAATCCGGAAACGATAGAGCTATCCGCCCAACTGCGTATTTATTTAGTGGATAACCCGGCTATTTATAAAGAAGTGGATATTATCCAATATGTACACTCCCTAAGTGTTACACCCACCACTGTGCCGTCAGTAATTACATCCGGAGGTTCGAGTGAAGTATTTACAGTAACCAGTAGTGCTGATTGGAAAGCTGAAATTACTTCAACAGGTAATGACGCTTACTTTAACAGTACGGCCAATCTGTATGTAATTACCGGACCTGACGGACAGGACACTTTCTATGTAACCTTCCCGGCCTTAACAAGTGGTGGCGTTGTTCCTGAAGCGATTGTTACAGTTACGATCCCGGAGACCAACTTCAAACAAACAGTTTCTGTTAAACAAACTGCTTTGACCGGAACAATCATAAATGTACAGAACTTTGGTACATTGTATGGTTACCTGACTTCGGAAAACACCTATTACCGTTATAATTATGTAGAACAGTTATGGCAGAGCCTGAACTCGTATGATTGGTTTGGCCCGGAAGGTACTGTATTCTGTGGTGGTGTAAACTTCCTTGAATATTCACCAATACCCGATGCATCAACAGGCATTTATGTTATCAATAGTTTTGACGGCGACCGCTCGCAGGCCAATAGTGCCCGCACCTGGCTGGAAGCAAATGATAACCGGGTACTTCTTCTGTTATCCGACGACCGTACAAGCACGTTACTCGACTATTTAGGATTAGCAACCGAAGGATATGCCGGTTCAGGGGGTACAGGTAATAATGTGGTAAAAACCGACTTTGCACGTACACTTAATACAGACGATACCTATACGGCGGCAAACAATGAGTTGTATAAATATCTGCTCGAAACAGGGCCGTTTACAGCTGGCGAAACACCTCTTCAGAAAGAAGATATAAAATTGTTACCATACGATGCATCCAATAACTGCCTGACATCATGGCCAACAACCATGATCCCATTGATGCTGGATGCCCATGATACATCCCGTATGATATTGGGTGTGGATCCTACTTTACGGATCATCTACTGTGGCGAAATGGACCTCTTCACAACGATGGGAGTTAGTACCATTTCTTACACAGAAAACGGAGTAGCCTATACAGGAGCACAAAACTATTACGGCAGTCCGCATTCGGAAGCCAACCTGAAGTTCCTGAATAACCTGATTGCCTGGATGGTTGAAGTGGTAAAACAGGGAGATACATTCACCAACCAGTTTAAATAAAACCAAAGCGAAAATAAAGTATAAATAATTTATCAAAATCATTTCTCTATGAAAAAAGTTAGTTCATTATTTATGTTACTGGCAGCATTCCTGCTGCCGGTAGCCTGTAACGATAAAGATTCCGTTCAGGACGAATCAAACCTAAGCGGTAATCCTGTTTATGCAAAATTTAAATTAGTTTCGCCTTCTACTTATGTAGTTACCGGCGAAGAAGACGGTTCGGACGATGAAAACGCAATCCGTGTAGTAGAGTTCTACCTGTTTGATGCAAACGGAAACCGGGATGAAAAAACATCCAATTACAACTACTCCTACCACAAGTATACAGGAGGAGCAAACAGCGAAATCAGTTTCCTTGTAAAATCCGGTGTCAATAAAAAAGTATGGGTAGCCGTAAATGCGGATTTGGGCGAACTGGAAGGATTAAACTATGAAGATGTGGAAGTGGTAATCGACCAGTTAATCCTTAAAAATACCAACAGCCAACAAATTGAAAGTGGTAAATTCTCAATGAGTGGTAAGGTTTCAACCACTATTGAAGAGAACAATACGGAAAATGAGGTAACAATCAATATTTCACGCCTGGTATCGAAAGTAGAAGCACCTACGGTAAACCCTCAGTTTGAGGTACTGATTCCGGATGAAGACCTGCAGGCAATATTCGCCGACGAAACGGTTACAAAAGGAAATATCAGATTCGATATGACAGGATATGCACTGATCAACGGATACGACAGATCGTACGTATTTACCCATTACAACGATACCGACCGGGAAGCAGCAGTCTGGACCAAATGGAATCCGGGCGGAACCTACCTGAAAAGTACCTTTGATGGTAACGGAGAGATCACAATGGTTTACTCCGGCATGGTAAACGGCAGTCCGTGGCTCACCGGTAACGATGTGTTTGTATACGAAACACAGCCGGAAGAACTAACAGATGCAGAGTCAGGCATCATCGGATACAGCAAAGACAATGTATACGCATTCCTGATTAAAGCAAACCTGGTCAATACAACAAATGGCGCCACAGTACAACGCTACTGGCGTGTAAACCTGATCCGGGACGATAATTATAAAATATACCGGAACACCATTTACCGGGTGATATTGGATAGTGTAAATACTCCGGGGTACGGAACTCCCAAAGAAGGTGACGACGATGACGACAGCGGAACATTGGTACCACGTAACGACCAAACCGGCATACAGGCTACTATCAGAGTATTGCCATGGCGTGTAAGGACACAGAATACCGATTTCTAAACTGTAAATAAATTTCATTCAAAACATATCAAATGAAAAAAATAGTCCTTTATTGTTTAGCTTGCATGCTGTTACCAGCCTGTATCCGGGACAACAGGGATGACTGTCCGGATACAGCAGCAGAGGCCCGGTTTTTCGTCACTCACGAACATAGCATCGAAGAGTTTGATACACTCATCGCAAATGATGTTTATTATCAGGTATTTCAGGATGATATGTTAATAGACACCGGCATGGCACCTTATGAAACAATTAAAGGAGGAGGAGAATATGTAATCCGGGATTACGATTCCGGTACGTACCGGATCGTTGCCTGAGCTGTCCCGGCAAACGATCCGGATGTTCCGGCCATACCCACAGTCACACCGGGAGGCACGTACCGGGATCTCTCGCTGGCACTGGCCCGTATGGCGGACGATGATGCCTACTATCAGCCCCTGGGGTTGATTTACCTGGGAGAGGTAGTGGTTACCCTCATACGCGACGAAAGTTCACGGCACGAGGTATCCTTAAGCACCTGTGTTTCGAAAGTATACTTTACCTTACACCGGGCCAATCTGCTCATGGAACCGGATACATATGCCGGTGATATACCGGTATGGATTATACTGGAAGGTTCCGGTTCGTCAATGACAGCCGACCGTGTTGTAGGAAGCGATGCTTCCGAAATATACAAAAGTTTAACGTATCATACGGACAGAGCCATTCTTTTCTCGGATGTTATGGGAGTATTGCCCTCGCCTCCGGACCAGTATCTGAAAGTTACAATGTATAAAGGAGGAGAAAAATTCTGTCTGGTAGAAACTGAAGAACAGGCTGTTGCCGGTAAGGAAATATGGGTCGAAGCAACTATCGGAGAAGATGTTGTGATATATGTAGACGGCTGGAGAGTAAGAACAACAACAATCACCTATTTTTAATTATAAAAAAGAACTATGACCGGAATCTTACGACATATAAGTTGGCTTATAGGAATCATGTTATTCATAACCATTTCCTGTAATGATAATGAAAAAGTACAACCGGCTGATGGTGAAGGAACAGAGGGGGAAGTTGAATTCCTCCTCACCTCCTCGCCCGGAACCTATAGTACAACCGATCCGGGAACTCTGGCCGAACGAACTGTCAGCGAACTGGATGTACTGGTAGTAAAAGATGATATTTTCCAATACAGGAGGCAGGCTATACAAAGCGTCACCAGCTTCCGTACCACACTGGTAATAGACGAAGGGTTAACACTTTACTTTATTGCCAACCAACGTACACTATTGGAAAATTCGACTGAACTGGTAGAGGGAAAGAGTTGGGAGAATGATATTCGCCCGTCCCTCATACTACAGGATCCTACAGGTCTGATCAATGCACAATTACTCCCGATGTGGGGAATAAAAAGTAACGTAACGATAGAAAAAGACATCATCAACCAGATCGGAAACATAAACATGTTACGGGCAGTTGCCTCTGTAGATGTCTATAACACAGAAGAAACAGACGTTTTTACCCTACAGGAGGCTTACCTCTATTTTGTACCGGACAAAGGGTATCTGGCACCTTCGGCTATCCTGTATGATACGGATAAAGAAGACGTATTGGCACCCGAATCGCCTTCGGATATGCAAAATTATGCAACCGGTTTAAGAGCCAACAAGGTAGAAAACCAGGCCATTGCCCACCAGTTATATCTGTACGAAAATGATGCTCCCGCCTCTTCCCGCCGTTACAGCCGCCTGGTAGTAGGGGGAAGCTACAACGGAGGAGAAACAACGTATTACCCGGTTGACTTTCTGGACGATGTGGATTTATATAAAATCCTGCAGATAACCCGTAATTACAAATACCAGGTAGTAATCGGACACGTATATTCGCCGGGATATCCCGATCCGGATACAGCCTCCGAAGCCTCCGATAGCCGCATGGATCTGGATGTGATTGACTGGAATATGGAGTACGAAAACGAGTTGGTATTCGATGGCCCTCATTACATCTCTCTGCAAAGGAAACAGGTATATCTCTATAAACCGGCCGGTTCGTATAGCACACTTACGATGACTACCAATATTGATCCGGCAGAGTTAGTAATGGAATTCGGGAGCGATAAAAACGGCCCAATGAGTCAGGACGGACAATACCATATCCGGAATGACCGTTTTGATGTGGAGATGCTGTTTGACCAGAACGGTAAAGTAGAAGGACTACGATTCACTGCTCTACAGGAATATAACACAACAGATATTCAAAGCAATCTGGACATCCTTGTTATTTCATCGAACCGGATGAAGCTGGAGATCAAGATCGAACAGATCAACGAATCCCCCACCCAATGGATAGACGGCGGCAATATACCTGTTGACGTAGGTGAAGAGTAATCGAAAAAGTTTCATTTTGTAATTCCTCTGTTCGGCGTAGCGTCTTCGCCAATGCCATCAACTTAAGGATTTTTTCTTGTTGGTCGAAGGGGATTTGCAAT
>JAJQAZ010000001.1 GCA_021203545.1 Tannerellaceae bacterium
GGATAGCTATTTGAAAGCATCAACGAAACCAATTGAAACAAAATACCACAAATACGAAACTTGATAAATCGTTTTTTAATAATAGTATTTATTTATTGTAATATCATGGAACAGTACATTTTAGCATTTGATGCAGGCACAACAAGTTCACGAGCCATTGTTTTTGACTCCAAAGGAAAAATTTGTTCGGTTGCCCAAAAGGAATTCACACAGATTTTTCCTCAAAGTGGCTGGGTAGAACACGACCCTCTCGAAATCTGGTCATCGCAGGCAGCTGTAGCAGCTGAAGCAATCACTAAAATCGGCATTAACGGTATGAACATTGCAGGGATTGGCATTACTAATCAACGTGAAACAACAATTGTATGGGATCGCCGGACCGGCGAACCGGTTTACAATGCAATTGTATGGCAAGACCGCAGAACTTCCGAATATTGTGACTCTCTTAAAAATGAAGGCTGGGTACTTCCTATCAAGGAAAAAACAGGCCTGATCATTGATGCTTATTTTAGTGCAACTAAAGTAAAATGGATCCTCGACAATGCAAAAGGAGCCCGTGAAAGAGCAGAACGGGGCGAACTGGCTTTTGGTACGGTTGACTCCTGGATCGTTTGGCAATTAACCCGTGGAGAAGTACATGTAACAGATGTTTCCAATGCTTCCCGTACCATGCTGTATAATATCCACACACTGGAATGGGATGATGAACTGCTCCGCCTGTTCAACATTCCTAAAAGTATGATGCCTAAAGTAAGTGCATCCAGTGAAGTGTACGGACATACGGTTACAACCCTTTTCGCTACAAAAGTTCCCATTGCAGGTATTGCCGGTGACCAGCAGGCGGCACTTTTCGGACAAATGTGTATCAAACCCGGTATGGTTAAGAACACCTATGGTACAGGCTGTTTCATCCTGATGAATACAGGAGAAAAACCGGTTATGTCGCAAAACAACCTGGTAACAACAATCGCCTGGCAGATCAATGGAAAAACTACTTATGCCCTGGAAGGAAGTATTTTTGTTGGCGGTGCAATCGTACAGTGGTTAAGGGACGGTTTACATGTTATCAACTCTTCTTCTGAAATAGAAGAATTGGCCATGCAGGTTCCGGATTCGGGTGATGTTTACTTCGTTCCGGCACTTACAGGGTTGGGGGCTCCTTACTGGGATCAGTATGCACGTGGCGCAATAGTTGGTATTTCGCGTGGAACTACAGCCGCCCATATTGCACGTGCTGCTTTGGAAGGAATCGGGTTCCAGACTATGGACGTAATTAATGCCATGGTTGTAGACTCCGGAGTTGGCCTGAGCGAACTCAGAGTAGATGGTGGAGCTGCACGCAACAATCTGCTGATGCAATTCCAGGCAAACCTTTTAGGACATACTGTTATCCGTCCCCAAACCACTGAAACTACCGCACTGGGAGCCGCTTACCTGGCAGGACTTGCCGTAGGCTTCTGGAAAAATATCGACGAAGTTAGTAAACAATGGCACGTCGATACATGTTTTAAACCTGACAAGACTGTCGACATGCATTTGGCGAAGAAAAAATGGGCAGATGCGATTTACCGGTCTAAATCATGGATTAAATAACAAAAATATTTATAAACACCTTAAAATGCTATCTCATGGGAATGGATATTTTATTTGAGTTTATCGGAACAGCGATTCTGATTCTTTTTGGTGCAGGTGTATGTGCCAATGTTAATCTGAAAAAAACGTTAGGTAACAAGTCCGGTTGGGTTGTAATAACATTTGGCTGGGGATTCGCAGTATTTGTGGCAGCATTTATTTCCGATCCTTTCTCCGGAGCCCACCTGAATCCGGCACTTACTATTGGGCTTGCAATAGCGGGTAAATTTAACGGCAGTATTATCGGGTATGTGATTGCGCAACTACTCGGTGCTATTCTGGGGGCAACATTAGTATTTATCATGTACAAACCACATTTTGACGCAGAACCCGATCCGGCAGCTAAGTTGGGTACTTTCGCAACAGGACCTGCTATCAAATCATGGTTTAGCAACTTCATGAGTGAGTTAATCGGTACATTTATGCTGGTATTCGGTGTTCTATATGCAGCCGGTGCACAAATTGCCGGTCCTCTTCCTGTGGGTTTGCTGATCGTTGCAATCGGTATGTCGCTGGGAGGTACAACAGGATACGCAATCAACCCGGCCCGCGACTTAGGTCCGCGTATAGCACATGCAATACTGCCTATCAAAGATAAAGGTACCAGTAACTGGTGGTATGCCTGGCTGCCGGTAGTAGCTCCTATCTGTGGTGCTATTTTAGCAGCGTTATTATATCTTGCACTATCATGAGGAATTTAAAACCTTAATAAATTTTTATATGAAACATCTTAAGATTACTATTTGCGCGATGGCATGTTTGCTGTTCGCAGGTAACACCTCGGCCCAAATTTTCGGAGAAGATGCTCCCTGGCAAGAGTCACCTATTGACTTCACCCTGCAGTTAAAAACCAAACACCTGTGGCGTGGTATTCAGGTTTCAAACAGTGCATTAGCCGCTGTAGACCTGGGTTTCCAGAAAAATGGATTCGGGCTTGGAATATGGACCGGAAATAGTTTCGACGGAAAATTCAGAGAGTTTGATTATTATATCTCTTATGCAAAGAATGGCTTTCAGGTTGCTTTGTGGGATATTTATAATTTTTCTCCGGGTGCCACTTATAATAACGAACAAATTTTTAACTACAAAGCACACGAAACAGGGCATTTTATAGACCTTTCTATCGGATACCGTTTCCAGGGTGAATTCCCTCTCTTCTTAGGGTGGGCTACAATCATTGAGGGGCGCGACCGGGGTTCTGAAAACAGGAAGAATTTATATTCCACCTATGTATCTGCTGATTATCCGGTTCTCAGAAATATGCCAGTAGATCTGAGCCTGGGTTTAGCAGCAGCTTTTGCACTGGACAAAGAACATGGAACCAGCGCAAACTTTTACGGTCATAAAGCAGGTATTGTAAATGTAAATATTACTGCTTCGAAAAAAGTAAGACTGGGTAATTTCACACTGCCCGTATCCGCAATGGTTATGTGGAATCCTGTTGAAAACCATGCAAATTTGCAGTTAGCAATTGATGTATTCTAAATAATATTCCTGCATAAAAAAGCAGTACAGATTAATACGTTTAAAGAATAAAGGGACTGGGTTCTAAATTGGTTAGAGCTCAGTCCTTTTCATTTAATTCTATCCTTGTATACATTCTGCTTTTTAAAACCATTATATTTGCGAGAACAAAAAGAAAAGAATCTATTATGATCATGCCATCGGATAAAACCTATCAGCGAACCAAAGAGATCATGCAGGGTAAAGCGGAAATGAACCCGGATTTCCGGGCATTAGCAGATTTCGTTGACCGGAAATTCAAGGTTAAAGTAGTCAATATGATTTATGGTTTTATGGATAGTAAAAAAAGGCCCTGTTTAAATATTTGTTTTGAGTTTGAACAGGAGGAAATAGTATTCAGGAAAAACAAAGAAGATTGTTTTAGTTCTTTCGATAAGAGAAAACAGGAAATTATTGTTCAGGAGTTTACTAAAATAGCAGACCGGAAAAAGTATAGAACAAAGGATATGTGGATATACTTCAGTGCCTTCAAACCAATAGCCCAGATAGAAGCTATGCAAAATATTACCCGGGAACAAAAAGATCAATTCATAAAACAACTGAATAATAAAGATATCTGGACAATCAACAACGCCTTTTCAACCGAAACTTTTTTCGTGTATACAGAAAAACAACGGTTATACTATGAAAACAGTCCAATCCCAAAAGAATGGGCACGGAAATACTACGAAGTCATAAAACAGTACGATGAGTTTGATTATTTCGACCGGGATACATTTAGTATCCGGCTTGATAGCAAAGAAAACTTCGATACTAATTATCAGAGTAACTGGTGGTATTATTATAAATAACAGACAGCCCTCCCGGTTAAAATTCTTCCTTCGCCTTATATACAGGCTCTATCGCTTAAAAAACTTTCGCTTTAACACAATAAAGTTTTGAAATAATTTGATATGTTTCGATTATTTTCTTTCTTTGTATAAACAGATCAAAAAACTGCCTGTTATGCAGAATCCCGAATATTCTAAAACATTTGATGTAATCATCATTGGAGGAGGTGCCACCGGAGCCGGTATTGCCCGCGATTGTTCACGGCGTGGTTTAAAGGCGATTCTACTTGAAAGAAAAGATATCGCTACCGGAGCTACCGGCCGTAACCATGGGCTGTTGCATAGTGGTGCCCGTTATGCTGTTACCGACAAAGAATCAGCAGAAGAGTGTATAACTGAAAATAAAATATTAAAAAATATAGCCAGCCACTGTATAGAAAAGACCGATGGCTTATTTGTTACACTACCGGAAGACGACCTCTCCTATCAGGCACGGTTTGTTAAGGCTTGCAATGAAGCAGAAATTGAAACAGAAATTATTGATCCGGAAGAAGCTATTCTGTTAGAACCCTCTGTTCATCCGGATATAACCGGTGCAGTCCGGGTTCCCGATGGCTCCATCGATCCGTTCCGTCTGACAGTTTCTAATATTCTGGATGCAACAGAGCATGGTGCAGTAATACTTACTTATCATGAAGTAACAGGACTCATTCAGGAACAGGCCCGTGTTACCGGAGTAAAAGTATACGACCATCAAACAAAAGAAAATCATTCTATTTATGGCTCTGTTATAGTTAATGCCGGAGGTATCTGGGGACAACACATCTCTACATTTGCCGGTATTACTATTAACATGCTACCGGCTAAAGGTGCTTTACTTATTTTTGGACACCGGGTAAATAACATGGTTTTAAACCGTTGCCGGAAACCGGCCGATGCCGATATTCTGGTACCGGGGGATACGATATCCCTGATCGGGACAACCTCAAGTAATATTCCCTATGACCAGATAGATAATATGATGGTCACTCCGCAGGAAGTGGATGTGCTGATACGCGAAGGAGAAAAACTGGTACCCAGTTTGGCCTATACCCGGATTTTGCGGGCTTACGCAGGGGTAAGGCCATTAGTTGCTGCCGATAATGACCCTACCGGACGCAATGTAAGCCGTGGAATTGTTCTTCTGGATCATGCCGAACGGGATGGGCTGGAAGGATACATTACTATTACCGGAGGAAAACTGATGACTTACCGGTTAATGGCAGAATGGGCAACCGACCTGATTTGTAAAAAATTAAATATCAATGCGGTTTGTACAACTGCCGGAGAGAAACTACCCGGTTCGCGCGCAAGTGCTGAAGAAATTAACGAAAAAATAATTTCCATACCTGCCACACAGCGACAATCAGCGATATACCGCCATGGAGACAGAGCCGGTAAACTGGCCGAAAACACACAAACAGAAAACAGTCTTGTCTGTGAATGTGAAGAAGTTTCGGTTGGAGAGGTAAAGTATGCACTGAAAGAACTGAATGTAAAGAAACTGGTAGATTTACGCAGACGTACACGGGTAGGTATGGGTACCTGCCAGGGAGAGCTTTGCGCCTGTAGGGCATCCGGTTTGATGGGAAGTTCCGGAATATATTGTACCAAACGGGCAAAAGAAGATCTTTCGGCATTTTTAAACGAACGCTGGAAAGGTATCTATCCGGTTGCATGGGGAGATACGTTACGGGAATGCGAATATACAAGTTGGGTATACGAGAGTGTTTGTGGTCTTAAACCCAACCAGGATTAAAAAGAGAAGTATGAAATTCGATACAATAATTATCGGAGGCGGACTGGCCGGTCTGGTTTGTGGAATTAAACTTTCACAACAAGGTCAACGTTGTGTAATTATCTCTTCCGGACAGAGTGCACTGCATTTTCTTTCAGGCTCTTTCGATTTATTAAATTCATTGCCCGACGGAACTGCAGTGGAAAATCCGTTAACAGCAGTAAAAGAACTAATCCCGTTAGAACCGGATCATCCCTATGCAAAACTGGGAGAAGAACGATTTAAGGAACGGGTAAAAGAAGCGGAACGTTTTTTCAGCGAAATCGGTATTCCACTAAAAGGAAACAGCGATAAAAACCATTATCGCATCACCCCTATTGGAACCTTAAAACGTACGTGGTTAACTTTATCAGAATTTATAACCTGCGGGAACGAACACACGTTACCCTGGAAAGAAATCGCCATTTTTAATCCGGTCGGATTTCTGGACTTTTATCCTTCTTTTGTTGCTGATGAACTCCGGAAAACCGGGATACAATCCGGCATCCACGAATTTAGTTTACCGGAACTGGATAATCTGCGAAGAAATCCGAGCGAACTAAGGTCTACCCATATCGCCCGGATTCTTGATAAAGAAAATAACCTGCATAGCCTTGGAGAAATCCTAAAAGAAAAATCCGGAAAAGCAGAAATAATCATATTACCGGCCTGTTTAGGGCTGTCCTCTCCGGAAGTAATAAAAACGCTGGAAAAAATAGTTGGAAAACCGGTATACCTTATACCCACTATTCCACCTTCTATTGCAGGAATACGGGTTCAACAGTATCTGAAAGACTATTTTCAGCAATTAGGCGGGATCTTCATGATGGGCGACAGTGTATTAAAAGCCGACATAAAAGACAATCTGGTAAAAAAGGTCTATTCCTACAATCACGGAGATATTCCCTTCGAAAGCAATCACGTAGTTTTGGCAACCGGTAGTTATTTCAGCCGGGGGTTAATCGCCACCCGGGAGGAAATACTGGAACCAATCTTCAATTTACAGGTAAGTTACCTGAAAGAACGGAAGGATTGGTATACGGAAAATATCTTTGAGCCTCAGGGATATCAGCAATTTGGAGTAGCAACCACGTCCGAATTTCAGGGTATATCCAACGGGAAGACGATCCGCAATCTGTTTGTTGCCGGTGCGATTCTGGAAGGCTTTAACCCGATAAAAGAAGGTTCAGGCGGTGGTGTTTCTATTCTGTCTGCACTGGATATTGCAGATAAAATCTTAAAAAATGAATGGGTATGCAATTGCAACAATACGCTATAAACAAAGATAACTTCGAGCAATGTATCAAATGTACAATTTGTACGGTTTATTGTCCGGTAGCGGCTGCTAATCCGGACTATCCGGGACCTAAACAAGCCGGTCCCGACGGCGAGCGGCTTCGTCTCAAAAAAGCCAACTTCTACGATGAAGCATTAAAATACTGTATCAACTGTAAAAGATGCGAAGTAGCCTGTCCCTCTAATGTACGGATTGGAGATATCATACAGACAGCCCGTATTAAATACAGCAAAAAGAAACCGGCATTAAGAGATTTTATCCTCTCCCATACTGACCTGGTTGGAACATTAGCTACTCCTTTTGCTCCACTTGTGAATACTTTTCTGGACATTAAACCGGTTAAAAAAGCACTGGATAGGACACTGAAGATAGACCACCGGCGTAGTTTTCCAGGTTATAGTTCACAAACGTTCGAAAGTTGGTATAAAAAACAAGCTGCGGAACAATTGCAATATAAGACCCAGGTCAGTTATTTCCACGGTTGTTATACCAACTACAATTATCCCCAACTGGGAAAAGATCTGGTAAAAGTAATGAACGCCTGTGGGGTAGGTGTACACTTGCTTACTAAAGAAAAATGCTGCGGAGTTGCCCTGATATCCAATGGATTTCTGAAACAGGCAAAAAAACAGGCAGAAGTAAATATGCACTCTATCCGTAAATCGGTTTTAGAAGATAACAGGCCGGTTATAGCAACCTCCTCGTCCTGTATTTTCACCATACGGGACGAATATCCTCATCTACTGGATATCAAAAATTCCGATGTAAGAGACCAGGTAGAACTGGCAACCCGGTATTTGTACCGTCTGTTCCGGGAGAAAGGGAACAACTTACAGTATAATGATAAAAAACTGAAAGTGGCTTACCATACACCCTGTCATATGGAGAAATTGGGCTGGAGCTATTATTCCATGGAATTATTACGGATGATTCCCGGTATTGAATTGAAGATATTATCCTCACAATGCTGTGGTATAGCAGGCACTTATGGTTTCAAAAAGGAGAATTATACTACTTCACAGGAGATTGGTTCTTCTTTGTTTGAGACAATCGAAAAAGATGATTTCGACTACGTGGTAACCGATTGCGAAACCTGTAAATGGCAGATTGAAATGTCTACTTCACGCAAATGTGAACATCCGGTTTCTATCCTGGCAAAAGTTCTGAAATAATAACCTAATAATATATAGTATGGAAACTCAAACAACTTTTCAACAGGGAAATGATATTCAGCGGAGCGAAATATGCCCCTTCCGGAGGGATATTCACGAAGGTATAGCTGAATATGCTTCGGCCCCTGCTTACGAGGATTTTCTGACACTTTTGCAGAAAGTATTCAACCAACTGGATATGAGGCAAATCTTCCGCAATATAGCCGGAGAGTAATATATCTACTAACATTTATGTTAAAATCACACCGTTAAGGAAACATTTTGTGAAAATATAGTTTCCCGGTCTACCTTTTTTTATAATTTTGAATTTTATTTTATTTATAAATTTATAACCCGTTTTAAGAATGGACGCACAACGAGTAGACATCTTTATCATGACCAACAGCAAATATTTTGAAAGTCATGATTTACCTGCAATTCGCGAAAGACTTTTATCCCTTGATGATAACCAGGCTACAGCTTTATCCATGGTTCAATTTCATGACCCTACAACATCTCTTATTGTTTCTATCCTGGCTGGTAGTCTTTGTATTGACCGTTTTATTATCGGTGATGTAGGTATGGGGGTTGGTAAATTACTTACCTGTGGTGGTTTTGGATCTGGACTATTGTTGACTGGTTCCTGATTCAATCGGCTACCCGCGACAAAAACAAACAAAAATTACTTTCAGTATTAGGTTACTAAAAGATATGGAGAGGAACAAATTATACCGGTTTGTTCTGCTCCTCTCTCTGGCAGGATTCATCTGGTTATTTATACACCGGATCAATTTGACATGGATTCCGGCAGGGTGCTTATTTCATACAATCACCGGAGTGCCGTGTCCCGGCTGCTGGTCAACCCGGGCTGCATTAACTTTCTTACAGGGTAACTATGTGGAGGCATTTCTTATAAATCCACTGGGTCTGTTTACCACTCTATTAGCCGTTTGTTTACCCCTTTGGATAAGTATAGACCTGATCTTAAAAAAAGATTCTTTTTATTTGTTCTTCCAAAAAGCAGAGTGTTTTATCTGCAAAAAAGGAATAGCTTCTATCCTTATTCTTCTTGTGATTGCAAACTGGTTATGGAACATTTCTAAAAATTTATGACAACAGAAAGATTATCTCCTCAAATGATTTCAGACGGAGATGCCGAAAAAGCATCTTACGCTTATCTGATATCAACAGTTATATTAATGGTAGGATTGCCGTTTCCGCTGTTAAATATGATTGCTACGTTCTTTTTCTATCTGGCTAACCGGAAAAGAAATTACTTTGTACGTTTTCATAGTTTGCAATCGCTTCTCTCGCAGGTATTGATTGTAGCATTAAACTCTACCTGTATTTTCTGGACTGTTTCTATTTTACTACAGAACATGCAGGTAAGCAATTATTATTTCGGACTTCTCTTTACCGCGATCTTCTTCAATATAGTGGAGTTTATAGTTTCTTTGTATGCAACGATTCAAACCCGTAAGAAAAAAGATATCCGTTATTTTGTATTTGGCCCATTAACCGAATTACTCTGTAAACCCGAAGCACAATGACAAAATTTTCTATTCAGTTCAGCCTTCTTATCCTCTCTTTTTTATGTATTTGGTTTTCTTTTAGCCAGATTAAATGGATGGAAATATTTCATATAAAAGAAAATTCATCGAAACTGGAACGTGAATTAGGCGATTTTTATATGAAGAGCCTCGAACTATATGGTAAAGTGATAGAAGAAGGAGATATGTTTGATACACTGGAAGAGATCAAAGAACGGATCTGTTCCGGAAATAACATCAATCCGGAAAAATAAAACTCCATATAGTAACAACAAGTGAAGTAAATGCTTTCGCTGCCCCTGACAACAATCTGGTTGTATTCACCGGACTAATAGACTACTGCCAGTCATACGAAGAACTGGCCGGAGTAATGGCACATGAGATTGCCCATATGGAGAAAAACCATATTATAAAGAAGCTGGGTAAAGAAATTGGCCTCTCTACCTTACTGGCTATTGCCTCTTCCGGAACAATCAGTATCGAAGCAATACGGCTGCTTACCTCTTCTGCTTATGATAGATCTATGGAAAGGGAGGCAGATTCTTTTGCTGTGGAATATCTGATGAAGAGCGGTATCAATCCGGCTCCTATGGCAGATATGATGTTTCGCCTTTCGTTAGAGGAAAGTACTCTCGTTAAAAACCTTACACTTATCAGTACCCATCCCAATAGCGAAGACAGAGCCGAAAGCATTTTAAAACGGGCGGAAAAAGAGGCAAAGGAATATGAACCTTTATGCCTGGATATAGAATGGAAAGATTTTCAGGCAATGGCAAAAGAATAATATAAAGATATAAGAGCTTTTCACTCCCAAAGAAAACCGCAACCTAAAAAACGAAGGATCGCAAAAACATTGTATCTTTGACGGAGTTATAGAAAATAAAGACTTATAACATGATAGATATACAATCCATACGAAATGATTTTCCTATTCTGGAGAAAAAAATATATGATAAACCGTTAATTTATTTCGACAACGCAGCCACTACACAAAAACCACGAAGTGTAGTGGAAAGGATCAAAAACGGTTATTACAACGTGAATGCAAATATTCACCGAGGGGTACATTTCCTCAGCCAGGCCGCTACGGAAGCACACGAGGAGGCACGAAAAACCGTACAACGGTTTATTAACGCTTCTTCATCAAACGAAATAATCTTTACAAGAGGTACTACCGAAGCTATTAACCTGATAGCCTCTTCTTTCACTGACGGATTTATGGAAGAGGGTGACGAAGTAATTATTTCGGTCATGGAGCACCACTCCAATATTGTTCCCTGGCAGTTACAGGCAGCCCGTAAAGGAATTACGATGAAGGTTGTACCTATGAATGAACGGGGTGAACTTTGTATGGATACCTATCGTGAATTGTTTTCTGACCGCACCCGTCTGGTATCACTTACCCATATGTCCAACGTATTGGGTACGGTTAATCCGGTTAAAGAAATTATAGAAGAGGCACATAAAAAGAACGTTCCTGTTTTATTGGATGGTGCACAGGCTGTTCCACATATGCAGGTAAATGTTGCAGAATTAGATGTAGACTTTTATGTTTTTTCCGGCCACAAAATTTACGGTCCTACAGGCATTGGAGTATTGTATGGAAAAGAAGAGTGGCTGGATAAACTCCCTCCTTACCAGGGTGGAGGCGAAATGATAGCAACAGTATCTTTCGAAAAAACAACTTTCAACGAATTACCGTTCAAATTCGAAGCCGGAACCCCGGATTATATTGGTAGCACTGCACTCGCAGAGGCCTTAAAATATGTAAATAATATCGGACTGAACCCTATTGCGGCTTATGAACACGAATTACTGAAATACATGACCTCGCAGTTAAAAACATTTGAAGGTATGCGTATTTTTGGTGAAGCTGCGGAGAAAGGGGCAGTAGTATCCTTTTTACTCAGGGATATTCATCACTATGATATGGGTATGTTGCTTGACCGTTTAGGAATTGCTGTACGTACCGGACACCATTGTGCACAACCTTTGATGAAAGTGTTAGGTATTGAAGGTACTGTGCGGGCCTCCCTCTCTTTTTATAATACCAGGGAGGAAATAGACCGGTTTATTGAAGGTATCGAACGTGTTTCAAAAATGTTTGAATAAAGATGTTACTACCCTTTCTTGAACCTAATCGTATAGAAGCCGGTTGCGATGAAGCCGGACGTGGTTGTTTAGCCGGCCCGGTTTTTGCTGCGGCAGTTATATTACCTGACGGCTTTACAAATGATCTGTTGAATGATAGCAAACAACTAAGCGAAAAGAAACGCTACGAGTTACGTCCGGTTATAGAAAAAGAGGCTGTCGCATGGGCTGTAGGAATTGTAACACCCGAAGAAATCGATAAAATCAATATATTAAACGCCTCCTTTCTAGCTATGCACCGGGCTATTGAACAGCTAAAAGTAAAACCGCAACACTTACTGATCGACGGAAACCGTTTCAATCCTTACCAGGGAATCCCCCACACCACCGTTATAAAAGGAGATGGAAAGTATCTCAGCATCGCAGCGGCCTCGATCCTTGTCAAAACATACCGTGATGACTACATGGACGAACTGTCAGCACTTCACCCGGACTATGGATGGAAACAAAACAAAGGATATCCAACCAAAGCCCACCGCGAAGCAATCCGACGCATAGGAATAACTCCCTATCATCGCAAAACCTTCACACTACTTCCGGAACAAATGACTTTGGGATTTTAAAAATCGCTTTGTTTTACTCTTTTGTTTTAAAAGCCAGTGCATACATACGCATCTGTTTTACCATGGCCACCAAACCGTTGGAACGGGTGGGTGAAAGATGTTCTTTTAATCCGATCTGGTCTATAAAGTAAAGATCGGCATCCAGAATTTCCTGCGGAGTATGATTGGAAAGTATCTGAATCAGGAGTGATACGATACCTTTTACTATGATGGCATCGCTCTCGCCCTGAAACAGTATTTTACCGTCTTTATATTCGGCATGTAACCATACACGGCTCTGGCATCCTTCAATCAGGTTGCTTTCTTTTTTATACTGTTCATCCAAAGGAGCGAGTGAGTTACCCAAATCAATCAAAAGAGCATATTTATCCATCCAGTCATCAAAGACCGAAAATTCTTCTATAATATTGTCTTGTAATTCGTTAATTGTCATAATCTTTAATTCTACTTTAAGTTTTATGGATTATAAATTACTTCCAATAAGGTATGTCCTACCGCATGCAACGTTTCCCGGTCAATAATATCCATATTATCTTTATGGGTATGCCAGTAATGAGCAAAACCGGTAGAAGAATTGGGATCATAATTGATAATATCAATGCAGGGTATCCCTCTTCCACTAATTACATACTGGTGATCATCCGTAATACCTCCCCCTGAAGCATTAATAAAATATTTACCATACCCAAGATCACGGGCAGTAGTCCATACTTTTTCCACAACCGGCGCAGCATACCGTACAGAGGTTTGCTCTTTATAAAATGTGGCATTTTTACTTCCCACCATGTCTAAAAGTATTCCATATTCTGCTTTATAATTCGGAACATGGGGTTTCTTTGCCCAGAATTGAGAACCCAGACACCAGGGATCCTGTACATATTTCCGGTTAAAAGAGGGAGGCCCATAATCTTCCGCATCGAAGAATATGATATCAATCCCAATAGAAGGAGAGTTTTGTTGTAACTGGCGGGCAATTTCCAGTAATACCCCTACTCCACTGGCTCCATCGTCAGCGCCGTCAATGGGTTTCAGATGATTTTCCCTGATATCTTCATCCGCATACGGACGACTATCCCAATGGGCAAAAAGAAGGACCCGCTTCGAGTTCTCCGGATTATAGGAACCTATAATATTCTTTGCTTCCAGGCGGGTATTATCATAGGCAGTAAGATTCATCTCCTGAACAAATGTTTTTGCTCCAAACCGTTTCAATTCATTTTCCAGGTATTTGGCACACGCTTTGTGCGCTTCGCTATTCGGCACACGCGGGCCGAAATTCACCTGATTGGCAACGAATTGATAGGCACTATCCGCATCAAAACCGGTTGTGGTAACGGCAGGTGCAGTTTTAAATTCGGGATTCCCGGAATGAGAATCCGTATTTTTTTGTCCACAGGAAACCAATGAACACATAATAGCCAAAATCAGTAATTTATACATTTTCAAATTCATTGTGTTAACTCAAATTATTGGGAAAAGCCTGTACAATATCCATAACACGCAACAGGTTTCCACCCCATATTTTCCGGATATCTTCTTCAGTATATCCTTCTTCTATCAGTCTCATGGTTATATTAATCAATTCCGCGGAGTTACGGCAACCGATCAGTTCACCGTCCCCATCAAAATCGGAACCAACACCCACATGGTCTATTCCAACCAGATTCACCACGTGATTTATATGACGAATCGCATCACTTAACGACGCTTCCTCACCTTTCCTGTTGATAAAATATTGATAAAGGCATATCTGTATTACTCCCCCGGCAGCAGCCAGAGCTTTGATCTGTTCGTCTGTCAGATTACGGGGATGATCACACAGCGCACAGCACGATGAATGAGAGGCTATCACCGGTACTTTACTTTCCTTCAAAACATCATAAAAGGTACTTTCCGCAGCATGCGAAATATCAACCATGATACCCAACCGGTTCATTTCTTTCACAACATCTTTACCAAAAGCACTCAATCCATTCCATTCCGGATTTCCTTTGGCTGAATCACATATATCATTACTCCCATTATGGCAGAGCGTAATATAGGTAACTCCCATTTTTTTAAACAGAGATAAATTGTGAATATCTTTTCCTACAGCATACCCGTTCTCAATTCCCAGAAAAACTGCTTTTTTATTTTCTGATTTGAGCCGGATTAAATCCTTAGTATTACAGGCAATCCCCATACGCTCCCTGTTTAATCCGGCCTGTTCCTTTACCTGTGACAAGATAGAGATAGCATCTTCTTTGGATTTCTCCAAAGACACCTCATCTCTTTCTCCCTGTGGAAGATAAGCAACCATAAAAGCCGCATCTATTTTACCCTCTTCCATCAAAGGAAGATTTACTTTGCTATTCTCTTTCAAACCCAGATTATAAGGGCTTTTAAAGACAGTAGGAGTATCTGTATGAGAATCAACTGTTAATATAGTAGTATGTATCTCTTTGGCTTTCCGGTATATCTTTGCCTCTTTGATATGGTATCTGAATAATTTCAGCATCTCTTCATTCCCATTAGCTGCCATGGCTTCAGGATGCCACTGAACACTAAAGATATATCTTTCCGGATGTTCCATTGCTTCGTTGATACTATCCGGCGAAACTGCTGTTTCTATGAATTCCGGAGCAATTGTCCGGACCGCCTGATGATGAAAAGAATTTACCTGCAAAGAGGTTTCTCCATCGAATATAGCAAATAATTTACTATCCGGAGCTGTAATCTGAACCGTATGGGATGCATATTCCCGGGCCATCGACTGGCTATGCTTCAGCAATTTACTATCATTTTGTGAATAAATATCCTGATAGATTGTTCCTCCCAAAGCAATATTCAATAACTGATGTCCTCTACAAATACCAAAAACAGGAATTTGCCGGTTTAAAGCCAACCGGAGAAGTAGAAAATCATATGCATCACGGTAGGGGTCCACATCCTGTAGTTGCGGGACAGGTTCTTCTCCGACAAACAGGGGATTTAAATCACCCCCTCCTGTCATAATCAAACCATCCAGTGTTTCCACAATCTGCGCTAAAGCCGGAACATCCGTAATAACCGGGATTAGTATCGGCGCACCACCCGCTAAGGTTACAGATTGAACATAGGTTTCGGCTATACAGGAAAGTCCGTCTTTCCTGTTCGAAGAGATTCCAATTCTGGGCGGATTATTATCACTCCGTGAAGGAAGATAACCGTCAGCCTCCCGGAATAATTCTTCAGCGTTGGGAAAACGGACTTTCATAGTATGAAGTATTTACTTATGCGTCAATATTTGCGTAAGAGGCATTCTCTTCGATAAATTCGCGGCGTGGACCTACCTCTTCACCCATCAACATAGCAAAAATCTGATCAGCCTCCGCGGCATTATCAATCGTAATTTGTTTGAGTGTACGGTTTTCCGGATTCAGTGTAGTATCCCATAACTGTTCCGGGTTCATTTCTCCCAAACCTTTATATCTCTGTGTATGCACCTGTCCTTCATTACCTCCTGCATGACGGTCTATAAATGCCTGGCGTTGCTGGTCAGTCCAACAGTACTCTTTATGTTTCCCTTTTGTACAAAGGTAAAGAGGTGGAGTTGCCAGATATACATAACCGTTTTCAATCAACGCACGCATACGACGGAAGAAGAAGGTCAGAAGCAAAGTTCCGATGTGGCTTCCGTCCACGTCGGCATCAGTCATAATTATCACTTTATGATAACGTAATTTAGAAAGATTCAGACCCTTCGGATCATCTTCGGTTCCTACGGTTACACCCAGCGCACGAAAGATATTATGGATTTCCTCACTTTCAAAAATCTTATGGTCCATTGCTTTTTCAACATTCAGGATCTTACCTCTTAAAGGCAGAATACCCTGGAATAAACGATCACGGCCCTGTTTGGCAGATCCCCCTGCAGAGTCCCCTTCGACAAGGAATAATTCGCAGATAGAAGCATCTTTAGAAGAACAGTCTGCCAGTTTCCCGGGAAGACCTCCACCTGTCATAGGTGATTTACGTTGTACAAGTTCCCGTGCTTTACGCGCAGCCTGACGAGCCTGTGCCGCCAGGATCACTTTATCTACAATGATCTTGACTTCTTTCGGATGTTCTTCCAGATAATATCCTAATGCTTCACCTACTGCCTGGTCTACTGCCCCGGTTACTTCGCTGTTTCCTAATTTGGTTTTTGTCTGACCTTCAAACTGCGGCTCTGCCACTTTAATAGATATAACAGCAGTAAGACCTTCACGGAAGTCATCTCCCTGAATTTCCACTTTTGCTTTTTCAAGCAATTTAGAGTCTTCAGCATACTTCTTCAATGTTCTGGTCAACCCTCTGCGGAATCCGGCCAGGTGCGTGCCTCCTTCAATGGTGTTAATATCGTTCACATACGAAAACACACTTTCATTGTAAGAAGTATTATATGTCATCGCTACCTCTACCGGAACACCCTGTTTCTCCGTTACAATATGGATCACATCCGGAATCAGTTTCTCTTTTGCCTTGTCTATATAACGAACAAATTCTTTCAGACCTTCTTCCGAATGAAATAATTCGCTTTTAAAAGAACCGTCTTCGCGTATTTCCCTTCTATCTGTCAGACGCAAATTGATACCGGCATTCAGAAAAGCCAGTTCCCGCAAACGTCTTGCCAGAATATCATATTTATACTCACTCACAGTGAATATAGAACTATCCGGAAGGAACGTAATGGTTGTTCCCGTCTTGTCAGTCTCTCCCACAACTGTGAGTTCATTCTGTGGAGCTCCACAGGAGAATTCCATCATATGGATTTTACCACCCCGGTGTACTTCTGCTTTTAGCAGGGTAGATAACGCATTCACACAGGATACCCCTACCCCATGTAAACCTCCGGATACTTTATAGGTACCCTTATCGAATTTACCACCGGCATGCAATACGGTTAATACAACTTCAAGAGCCGATTTACCTTCTTTTTCGTGATAGTCTACCGGAATACCGCGACCGTCGTCCACTACAGTAATGGAATTATCTTCATTAATAGTTACATCGATATTATTACAGAACCCGGCTAAAGCCTCGTCAATTGAATTGTCAACAACTTCATAAACCAGATGATGGAGGCCTTTTTCACTAATATCACCGATATACATCGCAGGTCTTTTGCGTACAGCTTCCAAGCCTTCTAATACCTGAATACTATCCGCTGAATACTCGGCTGGAGTAGCATTCTTATTTTCTTCAATCATGAGTTCAAATCGTTTATATACAGTAATTCTAAGTATTTCAAAAAATCTAACAAATATACTCAAAATTCCCGACATACACACATAAATGGATGCAAAATTACCCTATTAAAGAGAGAGATTTTAAGGTGTTTTTAACAAACTCTGCAGTGTTGATATTGCTTTATTTTCCCCCTCTGGAGAGCTACTCTGTACACACATCTTTTTCAGCCCATAGACCTATTCTATCTTAGGCAACGCCGCAGAGCTGTTAAATTCTGTGCTTCTAAGTCCTGCAAGGACGGTATATCCCAGCCCAGTACGAAGTGCTGGGTTAGTGATTCCCCTTCCACTCATAAGTCCTGAAGGGACGGCATAATTAATGTTCAACCTAATATGTCACTATTTTTATTCTGTCGTGCCTACAGCACTAAAATTCTTTTTCTATCCATCAACCCAGCACTTCGTACTGGGCTGGGATATACCGTCCTTGCAGGACTTCATACAAATCATACAGGAGAATTTAACAGCCCTGTGGCAACTCCGGGGTTCGGGTGATAAAGAAAATAGTTCGCTCCAGAGGAGCAGCATAGTATAAAAAGAACCAGAGGCAATCTTATTATTTTAGCTTATACCTCACTATGCCGGGCTACCGGTTCCGAAGTACAAATGGGATTCTACGACATAGGACGCCGGAAGAAATAAAAAAAGAGGTATCCGGATAGATACCTCTTGATAATTTGTAGCCCATAGGGGAATCGAACCCCTCTTTCAAGAATGAAAATCTTGCGTCCTAACCGATAGACGAATGGGCCCTTTCAGGCAAAAAAACCGGGCTTGACAGTCCGGCTTACACTATAAAATAGTAGTTTACCTTTGTTTCTTAAGCAAGACGATTCACATGCTTAGCCAGTTTCGATTTCAGGTTACCGGCTTTGTTTTTGTGAATAATGTTTTTCTTTGCCAATTTGTCCAACATAGAACAAACAGAAGGATACAGAGCCTGAGCTTCTGCTTTATCCTGAGTAGCACGCAATTTACGAACTGCATTTCTTGCAGTTTTTGCATAATATCTATTGTGCAAACGTTTTGCGTTAGCTTGTCTGATTCTTTTCAGAGATGATTGATGATTTGCCATTTGTTAGCTATCCTCTTTTTTTATTTTAATTATTTTATTTGTAGCCCATAGGGGAATCGAACCCCTCTTTCAAGAATGAAAATCTTGCGTCCTAACCGATAGACGAATGGGCCAGCATGTCAAAGTCTTAACTTTTAGCAAATTGGAAATGATTTCCTAAATGCGAGTGCAAAGATAGATGTTCTCTTTAAATTGCCAAAAGATTTTAATGGAAAAATTAAAACTTTTTCAGGTTTTAACTTCTATTTAGAACCAATATCTTCCAGATGTATCTCCAAGGCCTTAACAGATATATTTATTTCCCAGACACATACACCCAACGAAGCAGCCAGTAAAATCAATGCGATCCCAAATATCCAGGCCGCGGGTATTTGCCAGGATACATAAACAAAAAACATGGCTATCACACAGAAAAATAAACTCAGAATGCCCAATATCTGCATAGCCCGTATCAGATAAAGTCTTTGTTTAAGATTTGCGATTTGTTTCAGGTTATTCGGATCAGGATCTTTTTTATGATTTTCTTTCAATGCACGAACTACTCCGGCATAGGATATAAACCGGTTGGTATAGGCCAGCAATATCAACGATATAGCTGAGAAAAGTAATGATGGGGTTGCTAAATCAAGTATCATTTTCTTATGAATTTATAAGAGATAAAAATAACAAAAAAAACAGAGTACAAAGTTACAGAGGATATTTTGTATATTTGTATAACGAGAGGAGATGATGACAATATGCTAAATAAAACACGGGGAATTGTATTACACTCAATCCCTTACAACGATAAATATTCCATTGTTTATATCTATACGGAACAATTCGGACGGGCCACTTATATGGTAGCCCGTAACCGGGGGAAGAAAAGTCCGGTATCCCGGGCTCTTTTTATGCCCCTTTCTGTTCTGGAAATGGAGGTAGAACACAAAAACAGACGGGATATACACCGGATCAAAGAAAGCCGGGTAGATATTCCGCTGAATGAGTTATTCTGTAATCCGGTAAAAAATGTATTAGCCCTTTTCCTGGCAGAAGTATTATACCGGGTAGTAAAAGAGACAGAACCGGATCCCCGTTTATTTGACTTTCTGGTTCGCTCCATTCAGTATCTGGAATTCACAGAAAAGGGAGTCGCTAACTTTCACCTCGTTTTCCTGCTTCAATTATTAAACTATATGGGTATTTATCCAAATACGGATTCGTATGTAATAAACTCTTACTTCGATATGTTAAACGGTGAGTTTATTACCCGTTTACCACTCCACAGACATTACCTGAACAGAGAGGAAAGTATGATATTTGCCCGCCTGTTCCGGATCAGCTTCGAAAACATGGGATTGTATACATTTTCGCGCCAGGAAAGAGTTAATATTATAAACCGTATCCTGGAATATTACCGCCTTCACATTCCGGAACTACCCGAAATAAAGTCTCTCGCTGTTATGCAATCCTTATTTGATTAATTATATTCCACAAACGAAACTTGTTATTTTAAGGAAAAGAGTTTACTTTTGCACACCTATTAATAAGTTGGCCCCGTAGTTCAACGGATAGAATAGATGTTTCCTAAACATTAGATAGCAGTTCGATTCTGCCCGGGGCTACAATCTGTAAGCCAGTCAATTAAAAATGACTGGCTTTTTTCATGTTCCTTCACTAATGTTCAGGATGCAAAATTGGAATCTTGAGCTTGAAGTCACAAATTGTGATTTCAAACCAATGTTTTATCTTCTTCAAAAACAGGTCGCAATTTGCGACAAGTTTTTATTCAGAAACCTTATCTTTTGATTTAAGTTCCTCTATTAAAGCGTCTATTTTATTATGTAACTTTTTTACCTCTTTTTCCAGTTGATCGTTATTATCGCTCACCATAGCATCTACAAATATGGAGTTGATAAGTGACATTCCCAAAATACCACCTCCAAACAGCAACAGACTAAAATAGAGTTTGCTTAGAAAGCTGACAAATGTCGATGTACGTTCGGCTATCAGATCCGGAATTTCATACCACCCCTCTATAGAGAATATGCGGAAAACAGAATATAAAGAATTCAAAGGTGTACCAAAATGTTCCGGAGCAATCTCTCTGAAAAGTGAACAGGTTAAAATCGCTACTATAAATAAAAGAATAAAGAATGATAATATTACCACATAGGATGCTTTAATGGCATAATTAACACCTGCAAGAATAGAACCGATATTAGGAACAAACTTAATCAAACGGAATGATTTGAAAAGGCGAAGTACCCGGAATGTCGTAATAAACTCCAGGGCATAAATTTCAGGTAGCGGAGCCAATTCCAGTAGTAAAGAGACTAACGCCAGACCTACTGTTATAAAATCCAACCGGTTCCATTTACTTCTCCAATATCCCTTAAAACCCTTTTCCCGGACTTTCACGAATATCTCACAAGTGAAAATAAGAATAAAAACATTATCCAGATACTGAAAGAACAAAGGAGCGAACTCAAATTCCTGAATAAAAATAACCAGCGCATTCAGGATGATTAAAACCATAATCACCCGCTCATTCAGTAGGATTTTTCTTAAATTCATATCTTTAAAAAGAGTTTGTATTTTTACTTCCGTGCAAATGTATAAAAATTATATTTATGGTAACGGCTCAGGCACTACCTCACCCCATTCTCCTCCTTCCGGAAAATCAAGTTCGAAAGTTCCATCTTCCAATCCCGAAGAATACAGCGCCCCCGTATACTGTGTTATCTTATTTCTATATATGGGCACGTTAGAAATAGTTTTTTGCCACAAAGCCTCCTCTTCTTCTCCCTTTACAACCAGAACTACCTGAGGTAATTTAGCATTTACCTCTTCCGGAACAAATGTATAAAACCAATGGGTGATTTTCTTTTTATTTGTTTTCTCTTCTTCCGAAAAAAGTATTTATATAAATAGTCCCTTTTTGCCGGTACACAAACACCGGTAAGTAAATTTATCGTTATATACCGTTCCGGAACAATAATGTGAAACTCTTTCACTTCATCCGGAACATCATCTGTCGGAACAAATTCCACCCGGCTTACTCTCCTCGTCATAGAAACGGTCATTTCTTCCAAAGAGTGGTTCCGTTTCACTTCAAAAGTGGTTAGTCCCAGAAATGTATCACTTAAATCTTCCAACAAAAAAAAGATTGCCGGCAGAAGATGCCTCAGCAGAAGAATGAGTTACAATGGTTAGCTGATAAGAACCAGGGGGTAATGAAAGATACAAGTATTTACCAAAATCATCTATTCCATCGCCTTTAGATAGTTGAAATTCATCATACATTTCCTGTGTATCCGTATTAATAACTGCATAATAAAGATATTCAAATACAGGAGATTCCGGTGTTGAAGGATCAATAGAACCTTCCTCTATTCCGGGTTCGGGAGGAAAAGTATCCGGAATACTTTTTGAATCCGGAAAAGGAAGAATGGAAACATCCATTTGTAACCGGAAACAAACATCATACTTTTCTGAATTTGCGGACTCGATAGTAGGCACCTGATGACAGCCCAGGCAAAACAGGCATATAGCCATAGGAATGGTTAAGAGAATAGTTAACTTTTTCATGTCTCTGTTAGATTTAAGTTCAAAACACAAAGAAAACAGAAATTAGATGATTTATAAAATATTAATAAGAAAATTTATCCTGTTAGGTATGCTTTTTTTAGATTTGTCTATTATACCATGAATTTATAAACTACTTAATTTCTTCCTACTATGGCGAGACTGGTCACTTTGTATTCTTTGCAATGGGGTGATTTATCCCTTGAGACAGTATGTCAAAAAGCAAAATCATTTGGTTATGACGGATTAGAGATTGGATTACCGGACCACCTGGATGCACACCGTACAGACCCGGAATATTATGCCGGTATTAAAGAACTGTTAGTAAAATATGATTTACAGCTGAAAACTATTTCAACACACCTGATCGGGCAGGCTGTTTGCGACAATATTGATTTCCGGCATCAGGCAATTCTACCGGATTATATCTGGGGCGACGGCGATCCGGAAGGAGTACGCCAGCGGGCCGCTGAAGAGTTAATTTGCACAGCCAAAGCAGCGAAAGCCCTTGATATAGATACAGTTGTTGGATTCACCGGCAGTTCTATCTGGCAGTATCTATACTCGTTTCCTCCAATAAGTGAGGATTTAATAAATAAAGGATATGAAGATTTTGCCCGGCGGTTTATCCCAATACTCGATGAATATCAGAAATTAGGTATTAAATATGCATTAGAAGTTCATCCTACAGAAATTGCATTTGATACGGTATCAGCCGAAAGGGCATTAAAAGCCCTGAACTATCACCCGGCCTTTGGATTCAATTACGACCCGAGTCATCTGGGATATCAGGGAGTCGATTATGTAGATTTTATTTACCGCTTCCCGGAACGAATTTTCCACGTACATATGAAAGATGTATATTGGAGTGATACACCCAAACAGGTAGGTGTATTTGGTGGACACGTTACATTTGGCGACCCACGCCGGTACTGGAATTTCCGTAGCGTAGGACGTGGCCGTATTAACTTTGAGGAGATTATACGGGCATTGAACTCCATTGACTATCAGGGGCCTTTATCCGTAGAGTGGGAAGATAGTGCTATGGACCGTGAACATGGTGCCCGGGAATCCTGCGAATTTGTAAAGCGCATCGACTTCCAACCTTCCACACAAGCCTTTGACGCCTTCTTTGAAAAAGAGAGGTAACACCATAAATAAAAACGAATTTGTTCCCCGACTTGATCGGGGATCGCAGAGTTATTGGCGGTAACCGTATAATAAACTATACAAACTGTCCATTTGGATGCGATCCCCGATCAAGTCGGGGAACAAGTCTTGTTTTTGCTGGCGCAGATTTAAATCTATGCCTAAACTAAAAGACGGTAAAGCGTTATCAAACAGACTTATGAATGGCACACGTTGCAACCTGAGCAATGAGCCAGTTCGCCACGGAATCGTTTTTCTATCAGGATACGCAGGCGGTCTTTTAATCCTTCGAGACGTACATTCTCTATTACATCGGCTGTAAAGGCTACACTCAGCATCATACGGGCCTCATCCGGAGATATTCCGCGGCTTTGCATATAGAACAACGCACTTTCATCCAACTGTCCGGTTGTCATCCCATGCGAACATTTCACATCATCCGCATAAATCTCTAACTGGGGTTTACTATACATACGGGCCTCTTTGGTAGCAACCAGGTTCCGGTTGGTTTGATAAGCAGCCGTTTTCTGTGCTCCCTCTTTTACCAGAATCCGGCCACTGAATGCACCGGTAGAGCGATCGTCCAGCACATTTTTGAAGAGTTCGGTACTGGTACATTCCGGTACAGAATGGGTAACAAAACTATAGGTATCCACATGCTGCTCTTTATCCAAGACAGACATACCGCACAAGGTTGTTTCGGCATGTTCGCCTTCCAGGTCTATATAGTAATTATTTCTTGTCAGTCCGTTATTCAGGGTAATTCCGTTAATCAGAACATCCGAAGAGGCTGCCTGTTTTACATGGAGAGAAGAAAAACGGGAAGTTGCATTCGTACTTTCTTCCAGATCATAATAATCGAAGCGGGCACTTTCAGCAGCAAATATCTCTACTACCTCGGTAGCCAGGAAATGTACGGAGTCGGCACTGTGCGAACAAACCAACAGTTTGGCTTCCGAACGGGGCTCCATAATAACCAGGACACGCCGGTTAGCCATAGTATCTACATCACTACGGAAAATATGGATTAACTGGATAGGTTTTTCAACCGTTACTCCTTCCGGAACATACACAACAAAACCGTCCTGGGCGAACATTGTATTCAAAGCAATAATTCCGTCGTGCTCCGGGTCAGCCGCTTTGCCATAATACCGGGATGCTATTTCCGGATATTGACAGGCAAAATTCTTTAATCCGCCAACATACACACCTTCCGGATATTCAATAGACGGAGCGATCCGGTCATAAAAAGAATCGTTGATTACAAAGTAAAGTGCTGTACTCAGATTGGGCACATCACAGCGGAACACATCGTATGGGTTTACCGGGATCACCAGCCGGTTCAGATTCAATCCATAATCCGGAGCAAATGCTTTCGCCACATCCGTATATTTGTAATCTTCTTCGTCTTTAGAAGGAAATCCTAACCGTTCAAAAGTCTGAAAAGCATCCTGCCGTTTAGCATTCAGTACATCTGCCGAATGTTGATTGATCAAATCTGCATACTGAGTAAATACATCTATATATTGTTTTTCTGCTTTCATTCTTCTACTTCTGCTTTTATCCAGTCGTATCCTTTTTCTTCCAGTTCGAGGGCCAATTCGGGGCCGGCTGTTTTTACGATACGTCCTTTATATAGTACATGTACAACATCCGGTTTAATGTAGTCCAACAGACGCTGGTAATGGGTAATCACAATCGTTGCGTTTTCGGGCGACTTCAAGGTATTTACTCCATTCGCTACAATCCGCAGGGCATCAATATCTAAACCGCTATCGGTTTCGTCCAGAATAGCCAGTTTCGGTTCTAACATAGCCATTTGGAATATTTCATTCTTTTTCTTTTCACCACCCGAGAAACCTTCGTTCACACTACGGCTAGCCAATTTGTTATCCATTTCTACAACTGCCCGCTTTTCGCGCATCAGTTTCAGGAAATCAGTTGCCGATACAGGTTCCAGGCCTTTATATTTGCGGTGTTCGTTCAGCGCCGCACGCATAAAATTCACCATACTTACACCGGGTATCTCTACCGGATACTGAAAGCTCAGGAACAATCCTTCCCGGCTACGGTCTTCCGGAGCAAGTTCCAACAGGTCTTTTCCTTCAAACACTACCTCACCTTCAGTAACTTCAAAGGCAGGATTCCCTACCAGTACACTGCTCAACGTACTTTTCCCGGAACCATTGGGCCCCATGATTGCATGAACTTCACCCGTATTGACTGTTAGGTTGATTCCTTTCAATATTTCTTTGCCATTAATACTGGCATGTAGATTTTTTATTTCTAATAATTTCATTGTCAATTATTTATTTATCCAACACTTCCTTCCAGCGATATGGTTAATAGTTTCTGGGCTTCTACTGCAAACTCCATCGGGAGTTTATTCATTACTTCCCGGGCATATCCGTTTACAATCAGTCCTACTGCCTCCTCCGTAGAAATACCACGCTGGTTACAATAAAATAGTTGCTCTTCACTGATCTTGCTGGTAGTCGCTTCATGCTCTACCACTGCTGTATCGTTATGAATATCTACATATGGGAACGTATGCGCTCCACAGGTTGAACTCAATAATAAACTATCACACTGACTATGGTTACGGGCATTGACGGCCCCAGCAGTTACTTTTACCAAACCCCGGTAACTATTCTGGCTATGTCCGGCCGAAATACCTTTCGAAACAATTGTACTTTTGGTATTTTTCCCGATATGAATCATTTTGGTTCCGGTATCCGCTTGCTGGTAATTATTAGTAACAGCCACCGAATAAAATTCGCCCACTGAATTATCTCCGGCCAGTATGCAACTCGGATATTTCCAGGTAATAGCCGATCCGGTTTCTACCTGTGTCCACGAAATTTTACTTCCGTTTCCTTTGCAGATACCCCGCTTTGTTACAAAATTATAGATACCACCTTTCCCTTCTTTGTCTCCCGGATACCAGTTCTGAACGGTCGAATATTTCACTTCTGCCTGTTCTTTGGCTACAATTTCCACGATAGCCGCATGCAACTGGTTTTCATCCCGCATAGGAGCCGTACATCCTTCCAGATAACTTACATACGATTCATCGTCTGCCACAATCAGAGTTCGTTCAAATTGTCCGGTATTGGCTGCATTGATACGGAAATAAGTGCTTAATTCCATCGGGCATCGCACTCCCTTCGGGATATACACAAATGAACCGTCCGAAAAAACAGCCGAGTTAAGAGCAGCGAAGAAATTATCCCTGTAATTCACCACACTGCCCAGATATTCCTGTACCAGGTCGGGATGATGTTGTACGGCCTCACTGAACGAACAGAATATAACTCCTTTTTCCGCCAGCACCTCCTTAAAGGTTGTCTTTACGGAAACACTATCCATTACAGCATCTACAGCCATTCCGGTCAGATGTTTCTGCTCTTCCAGCGGAATACCCAGTTTATCAAATGTTTTCAACAATTCCGGGTCTACATCGTCCAGGCTTTTAGGGCCTTCTTTCTGCTTCGGAGCGGCATAATAGATGATATCCTGATAATCAATCGTAGGAATAGAAAGATGTGCCCAGTCCGGCATCTCCATTGTCAGCCAATAATGATATGCTTTCAGACGGAATTCCAGTAACCATTCCGGTTCATTTTTCTTGGCAGAGATAATCCGTACAGTCTCTTCACTCAATCCCCGGTGGATAGTCTCTGTATCTATATCCGTAACAAAACCATACTTGTAATCGCCGGCCGTTACTTCATTTATAATATTATTTGAATCTTCCATACATTTTATTTATCAACAGTTTATTCCTCTTCCGAAAAGGAGAAGAGTGCTTGCGAGTAGATTTTAGGTATTATCTCTTTCACAGGATAATACAACTTTGATTCAATCTTCACCTCAGCAGGAATGATATTCAGATAACGGTCCACTGTATCCAGGATATTTAATATCAAACTGGAAAACAATACCACGACTAATATACCAAACAATCCTCCTGCCAAATGGTTAAACAAACTCAACGGAGTAGCCCCGATTATACGGTGAACAATTTTTCCCGCAACAACCAGTATAGTTACAATCAACAGGAATGCAAATACATAACTAACAACCGTTATACTACCCGGTGTAAACCACCCCAATTGTATAATATACTCACTTAGCCATCCGGCCACTTTTCCACAAAGAAAAATAGCCGCAAAAAGGGCTATAAGCGAAACAACCTGTTTGATGAATCCATCAAACAGGCCTTTCAGTAATCCTATCCCTGCCAGACATAACAGAATAATGTCTAACCAGTTGATATTCATTTTATAACGTTTTCTTTACTTCGATTTCTTCGTATGCTTCTATGACGTCACCAACTTTAATATCATTATAATTGGTAATGTTCAATCCGCATTCGTAACCGAAAGCAACTTCTTTTACATCTTCTTTGAAACGTTTCAGAGAGCCAAGGTCGCCGGCATAGATCACGATACCATCCCGGATAAGGCGTATCTTATGATTCCGTTTGATTTTACCCTCTTTTACCATACATCCGGCTACTGTTCCGACTTTTGTGATTTTAAATACTTCACGCACTTCTACGTTTGCAGTAATCTCTTCTCTCACTTCCGGAGCCAACATACCTTCCATGGCACTCTTCACATCTTCGATCGCATCGTAGATAATTGAGTAAAGACGTATTTCCACCCCTTCTTTTTCTGCCTGGCGGCGTGCCTGTACGGAAGGACGTACCTGGAATCCGATGATAATAGCATTCGAAGCAGCAGACAGTACAACATCCGATTCGGAGATCTGTCCCACAGCTTTATGAATTACATTTACCTGGATTTCTTCTGTCGACAGACGAATCAGTGAATCTGATAATGCTTCCACAGAACCGTCTACGTCACCTTTCACAATCACATTCAACCCCTGGAAGTTTCCAACCGCTATACGGCGGCCGATATCGTCCAGTGTAAGCATTTTCTGGGTACGTAGTCCCAATTCGCGCTGCAACTGTTCACGGCGGGTAGCAATTTCCCGGGCTTCCTGCTCTGTTTCCAATACATTAAAAGTATCACCCGCCTGTGGTGCACCACTTAAACCAAGGATCAGTACCGGTTCGGAAGGTCCGGCTTTCTCTATCCGCTGGTTCCGCTCGTTAAACATCGCTTTAATACGTCCGTAGTGTGTTCCGGCCAGCACGATATCACCCATTTTTATAGTACCGTTCTCTACCAGAATAGTAGAAACATATCCCCGGCCTTTATCCAGTGATGATTCAATGATCGATCCGGTTGCACGCAGTGACGGATTGGCTTTCAGGTCAAGAAGTTCGGCTTCGAGCAATACTTTTTCAAGTAACTCTTCTACCCCCTGGCCTTTCTTGGCAGATATTTCCTGGCTCTGGTATTTACCTCCCCAATCTTCCACCAGATAGTTCATTTGTGCCAGTTCTTCTTTGATCTTTTCGGGATTCGCATGCGGTTTATCAATCTTATTGATCGCAAACACGATCGGAACACCCGCTGCCGAAGCGTGGTTGATTGCTTCTACTGTCTGCGGCATCACGTTATCGTCAGCCGCAACAATAATGATTGCTATATCCGTTACCTTAGCACCACGGGCACGCATCGCGGTAAACGCTTCGTGTCCCGGTGTATCCAGGAAGGTAATACGGCGGCCACTGGGCAATTTCACGTTATAGGCACCAATGTGCTGGGTAATTCCCCCGGCTTCACCTGCAATTACGTTCGCATTACGTATATTATCAAGCAACGAAGTTTTACCATGGTCTACGTGTCCCATTACCGTAACGATCGGTGCACGTGGTACCCAGTCTTCTTCATTATCTTCTTCATCCGTTTTGATAGCCTCAACAACTTCCGCACTTACATATTCGGTTTTAAACCCGAATTCTTCAGCCACGATATTGATTGTTTCAGCATCCAGACGCTGGTTGATAGAAACCATCATACCAATACTCATACAGGTAGCAATAACCTGTGTTACCGGTATATTCATCATATTTGCCAGGTCGTTTGCAGTTACGAACTCTGTCAGCTTTAATACTTTGCTTTCCAGTTCATCGCGCTCCATCTGTTCGGTTTCACGCCGTACAGCCGCATCCCGTTTATCCCGGCGGTATTTAGCACCTTTATTAGACTTATTTCCTTTATTGGTAAGGCGTGCTAATGTTTCCTTAATCTGTTTCTGAACATCTTCCTCACTTACTTCTGCTTTCACAGGTCTTTTCAGATGAGGTTTCCGGTCATTATTATTACCTTTCGGGCGTTGATAATTTGTTCCGGGAGTATTATTAATATCTACGCGGTCTTTTTTGATCCGGTTCCGTTTCTTCCGTGCATCACCTTCGCCGGGTTTAGCCGGAGCACCCGGTTTAGCACCATCTTTGTTTAAAACAGGTCTGTTACCACCCTGAGCCCCCTGGCCCTGGCCATGATTATGGCCCTGTCCCTGACCCTGTTGCGGTTTATTTGCATGAAACTTATCCCGTTTGTCTTCACGTTCTTTACGTCTCTCCTCTTTGGATTTCTTTTTCGGACGTGTTGACTGGTTAATTGCAGAAAGGTCAATCTTTCCGGTAACCTTAATAGAAGATTCCAACTTCGGTGTATTTAACCGGAATGGGGTATCTTTTGCTTCGGTCGAAGTTTCCGGCTGCGCCTCGTTTGTATTTTCCTTTCCGGGAAGAGTCACTTTTTTTACAGGTGCCGCAGCCTGTACAGGTTGTTCTGCACGTTCTTCTTTCGGAACAACAGGTTTTTCCTGCACCGGCTCTTTTGTTACCGGCTCTTTTGCTTGTACATTCACAACGGGTTCTTCTTTTTTCACTTCTACAGGTGCTGCTGCAGCAACAACGGGTTCTGTTGTTTTTATTTCCGGTTGTTCTTTTACCACCGGTTTTTCTTCCTGTACTTTTGTAACAGGTTTATCTAAATCTATTTTACCTTTCGTAACGATTTTCGGCTTGAATTCGTCCGGAATAACCGTTTTAATCTCTGCCGGTTTTTCCTTTTTTGGAGGATATGACTCTCTCCTGGGACGTTCCACGGGACGCTCCGGTCTGCGTTCAGGCATATCCTTACCGAATTCCTTTACGAGCAAAGCGTACTGTTCGTCGCTGATTTTTGTATTAGGGTTGCTTTCGACGGGATGACCATTCTTCTGCAGAAAATCCACCACGGTGGTAATCCCTACATTCAGATCTCTTGTAACTTTTATTAATTTAATAGGCATATCTAACTTTGTCGTAATTCAATTTTATTCGTTGATTTCATCTTCAAATTCCGCAGACAGAATAGCATACACATCAGCAACTGTACTCTCTTCCAAATCCGCGCGCTCCACTATTTCCTCGGGAGTTAAGGCCAACACACCTTTCGCCGTATAACATCCGATATTTTTGAGTACATCAATTACCCATGAATCGATTTCATCCGAGAATTCATCCAGGTAAATATCTTCTTCATCTGCCCCGTCTATATCACGGAATACATCAATTGCATATTCTGTCAGCATACAGGCCAGTTTAATGTTTAACCCGCCTTTACCAATTGCCAGAGAGACTTCTTCCGGACGCAGGTACACTTCTGCTTTCTTCTCTTCTTTATTTACCCGGATAGAAGATATCTTAGCCGGGCTTAATGAGCGCTGAATAAACAAGGCCACATTGGATGTATAATTGATCACATCAATATTTTCATTTCTCAACTCACGTACGATACCATGAATACGCGAACCTTTCATACCCACACAGGCTCCAACCGGATCAATACGGTCATCGTACGATTCCACAGCCACTTTGGCACGTTCACCGGGGATACGGGCAATCGCTTTAATGGTGATCAGTCCGTCGTAAATTTCAGGAACTTCCAGTTCAAACAATCGCTGAAGGAATACTTTATCTGTACGCGACAGGTAAATTTTCGGATTGTTGTTAAAATTATCTACCCGTTGCACAATAGCCCGTACGGTTTCACCTTTGCGGTAGAAATCAGTAGGTATCTGCTCTGTTTTAGGTAATAATAGTTCATTCCCTTCATCATCCAGCAGAAGAATTTCTTTCTTCCATACCTGGTATACATCGGCTGATACGATTGTGCCGATCTTTTCTTTATATTTTACAAATAAGCTATCTTTCTGCAATTCCAGAATTTTAGACGCCAGTGTCTGACGCAGATTCAGAATCGCACGACGACCGAATTTGGCAAAGTAAACCTCATCGGTTACCTCTTCGCCCACTTCGCATTCTTCGTCAATAGTACGGGCCTCTGTCAACGGAATCTGCAGGTTCGAATCCTCCAGTTCATCATCAGCAACTACCGTACGGTTTCTCCAGATTTCAAAATCGCCTTTCTCAGGGTTAATGATCACGTCGTAGTTTTCATCTGTTCCAAACATTTTAGCAATCACGTTACGGAATGACTCTTCCAAAACATTGATCATCGTGTCCTTGTCGATATTTTTCAATTCCTTGAATTCCGCAAGGGTGTCAATCATGCTGATAGTTTCCTCTTTTCTGGCCATAATATAATATCACTTGAATCTTAATAAGTATTTTGTATTTTTATCTCTTCATATGTATAGGACTGTTCTTCCTGAACCGTCACTTTTCTTTTAGCACCTTCCGGTTTGATCTTTTTCTCCATTTCCAGAACAATACCCGATTCATCCGCAGATTTCAGAATACCGGTCTCTTTGAGGCCGGATTTCAATAGTACTTCCACTTCCTTTCCGGTGTACTTCAGGTACTGTCTGAGAATTTTCAGGGGAGATGTAATTCCCGCAGAACCCACTTCCAGTTCATAATCTTCTTCATCACGATCCAGCCGGGATTCCAGAAAACGGCTCAACGCTACACAATCATCAATATCAACAGCCTGATCGTTATCAATCTCCACTACAATCAGATTACCCGGTTTGATGACTACATCTACCAAATAATTTTCCGAATCCGTAAGAAATTCTTCTGCTAATTGAACTATATTGTCTTTGTCTATCATATTATTCTCTATGCGTTAGAATAAAAGAAGGGGACTACCTGCCCCCTCCTCAACTCCGCTTTAATCGCCCGCAAATATACAAAAAATCAACGAGTTTGCAAAAAATAACTATAATATTTATATGTTTTCGCCCTTGAACAGGGCAGTTTAGTTCAGCCCACGGCAGAATGAGCATAGCGAATGGCCCCCGTGGTACAAGACAGCGGATACTATATACGCCCTGAAAGGGCAACCCTATAGTGTATGTTTTTTATGATTTTTTGAAGAGAGCCAGAGAATCTATTTCTTTGTTGTATGGATAGAAATGAAAATATGGGGTTATCTTTGTCATGTAATTATTAATCTGAGGAATGTATGTTAATTATTGCCGATCAATCTATTCCTTACCTGAAAGGTGTATTGGAACCGTATGCAGAAATACGCTATTTGCCCTCTACCGGTTTTACAGCGGATAATATACGGGATGCTGAGATTCTGATTGTACGTAGTATCGATATATGCAATAAACAATTACTGGAAGGAAGCCGGGTAAAACTAATTACTACGGCTACAATCGGCTACGACCACATTGATACTGCCTACTGTGAGGAAGCCGGAATTATCTGGAAAAATGCACCCGGCTGTAATGCGGCATCCGTAGGGCAATATGTCTTAAGTTCCCTGCTCTACCTTTCCCTCCGGAAAGGTGTTTCACTGAAAGGAAAGACTATTGGTATCGTAGGCGTAGGCCATGTAGGCAAAGAGGTGGAAAAGTTATGCGCTGCTTACGGGATGTCCATTCTGCGAAATGATCCTCCACGGGCGGAAACGGAAGGAGAAACCGGTTTTGTTTCACTGGAAGAGATTGCCGGCAGATCGGATATTGTTACATTCCATACTCCACTGACAAAAACAGGAGCATATCCTACCTGGCATTTGGCAAATGAAGAGTTTTTCAGTAAATGCAAACGCCAACCCTGGTTTATAAATGCTTCCCGTGGAGCCGTACACGATACAAAAGCACTATTGAAAGCATATCAGAAAGGACTTATCAGCGAACTAATTATTGATTGCTGGGAAAATGAGCCTCATATCAATCCGGAATTATTATCCTGCACAACCATCGCGACTCCGCATATAGCCGGTTTTTCGGCAGACGGGAAAGCCAATGCTACACGTATGTGTGGGGAAAATATTGAAAAGTATTATAAATTAGAGATCAGAAATCTCTACCAAATACAACCTGCTCCTCCGGAATACCCATTTATTGATCTGAATAAATTCGCGAACAACCGCATAGAGCGTGCGTTTTTAAGTTCCTATAATCCTGAAAAAACCAATCAGCAACTCTGTGCAGAACCAGGTCAGTTCGAACGAATCCGTTCGAACTACAAAAATCCCCGCGAACCGCACGCCTATACCCTTCTACACGTCACTCCGGAAGAAGCTGAATTAGGGGAGCTGTTAGGGTTTAAATTGGATAACAGCCACAATATAAGCGTTAGCTAACGCTGTGCTTTTTTGCCGTCTGTTTGTTTAGGCACAGATTTAAATCTGTGCCAGCAAAAAGCCAGGGTTCGGCGTAGCGTCCTCGCTACGTCGCTAAAAAGATGTGAAGCTCCAGCTTCACGTGAGGCTAAAGCCTCACAATACCAACGATGTAGCAAAAACCCTTAAGCCCTCGACATTGGCAAAGACACTACGCCAGACGAAAGAATTAAAATTTGCGGACCCCAATGCATTACCAGATACTAAATTTTAAATTAAAGACTCTTTGTAACAAGAATCCCTATAGGACATAGGGGTTGGAACAAACATTAAAACCCTTTGGATTTCCACTCATTAAATAAAAAATCCCCACATCGATTAAATGTGAGGATTGATGTTATTTCTAAATAAGGAAATTTGTTACTTACGAAGTATGAAGGCTACGGCCGAGTCTAAGTACTGTTTTAGGGGTAATGCCATTCAGTTCGCAAAGTTTGCTAACTGTAGTTCCATATTTGATTGCAATGGCTCCTAATGTGTCTCCGGACTGTATTTTGTGATAAACTGCGGGTGATTCCGGGTTGCCGGTGCTGGCTTTGGCGGCTGTTTGAGTGGCCGGAGCCTGTGTTGCAGTTGTATTTTTCACCTCTTTCTGTTGTGTGGAGGCGATTGTTCCGCTGGTTGTATTTACCCGAAGCGACTGGCCGATACGGAGCACAGAAGTACTTTTTAATCCGTTCAGGCGGCACAACTCGCTGACAGTTGTTCCGTATTTACGGGAAATGGCTCCCAATGTATCACCCGATTTAACCCGGTGGAATACAAAATGGGTATCAGAAGATGTGTACATATTGGTACGCCGTCCGTTTACCTTCACGTTGCGGAATACATACAAATCTTTATGGGGTACACTATTCTCAAAATCGATCAACTCCGCCGGATTCAGGTCAATCCCTAAGAACCGGGTTTCAAAATGTAAATGCGATCCGGTAGAACGTCCGGTATTTCCTCCCAGTGCAATGGCGTCACCAGCCCGTACAATCTGATTCTCGTCTACCAGAAATTTAGATAAATGACCATATACGGTTTCCAGCCCGTTCGGATGACGAATCACCAGATAATAACCATATCCACGACGTTCAAAACTACGGATACGGATCCGTCCGTCAAAAGCTGCACGAATGGTGTCACCAATCTGTACTTTCAGGTCTATCCCACGATGCATCCGCCGCCGGCGCGGTCCATATTTGGAAGTAACACGCACCTGTCCGTCAATAGGAATTACAAAAGAGGAACAATCTATTTGTGCAGAATCCGGATAGGTTACGGAAATACCTCCCTGAAATGGATTCACAAAACGGTTATCCCAATGCGAACCATAGAATTCTTCTGCCGGGAACATCAGTTTTTCCCGTTCCATTAATTCTTCCAATGTCGCATCATTAATTGTAGCCAGATCTTTCAATATACCGTCTTTCTTAATCCGGTCGGCCATTAATTCGGATACCCGCTCTTCCATAAGTTGGGTAGAACGTTGTATCTCTTTATCTTTACTTTCAGGTTTTTTTGCAGCTATCGGGGCCATAATTACGACCGAACAACAACATGCAAGTAGTGTTTTTATTTTCATTACAATCAGTAGTTCTCTTTTCTTACAATTAGTAGAATCAAATCCACGTCGGGATTATGTGCTGGTTTTCCAACTTCGCAAAGAACGGTAATTTTATATAAAACAGCAAAAATGGTTTTATAAAAAAAGTAAATAACAGAAAGAAATACTTTAAAAAAGAAGCTTTAAGTAGCTTATAACAAGAAAAATAAAATAAAAAACAGATTTATCAACTGATCAACCCCCAATTGATTTTACGGGCAAATAGTTTTTCTACCCTTTCCTTCAATACCCTGTTTTGTCCGGAAGAAAGGTCAGGGTCGGCGTCCAATACTTCCTGTGCTATATTCCTGGCATATTGCAGGATTTGCCCGTCTGCACCCAGATTGGCAATCTTCAGATCAATCCCGGTTCCACTCTGGCGGGTACCGTCCAGATCGCCGTGCCCCCTTAAACGCAGGTCGGCCTCAGCAATATCAAACCCATTGTTACTGTTTACCATAATTTCCAGCCGCTTGCGGGTTTCGTTACTTAATTTATAAGAAGAGACAAGTACACAATAAGACTGGTCGGAACCACGTCCCACACGTCCTCTTAGCTGGTGCAGCTGGGAAAGTCCGAACCGTTCGGCGCTCTCTATTACCATAACCGTAGCATTCGGTACGTTTACTCCTACCTCAATCACTGTCGTAGCCATTAGTATCTGTGCTTCACCTGTGATGAATTTCTGCATTTCCGCATCTTTATCAGCCGCTTTCATTTTACCGTGTACCATACAAACAGTATATTCGGGAAACACATCTTTAAAGACTTCAAACCCCTCTTCCAGATTTTTATAGTCTACCTTTTCGCTTCCTTCAATCAGTGGGTAAACCACATATACCTGCCGCCCTGCTTTTATCTCTTTTCGCAGGAAATCAAATAATTCGGCTTTCTTATTATCGTACCGGTGAAGTGTTTGTACAGGTTTTCGTCCGGGCGGCAATTCATCAATTACCGAAACATCCAGGTCTCCGTATAGGGTCATAGCCAGGGTACGTGGTATAGGAGTAGCCGTCATTACCAGTACATGAGGTACCTGCCTGTTCTTTTTCCATAAACGGGAACGCTGCTCTACACCAAAACGGTGTTGCTCATCAATAATAGCCAGTCCCAGCGAATGGAACATTACCGCATCTTCAATCAGCGCATGGGTACCTATTACAATTTTTATTTCTCCCGAAGCGATAGCCAGTAATAATTCATTCCGCACTTTCTTTTTGGTAGAGCCTGTCAGTAAAGCTACTTTAATATCCATTCCCTGGAGGAAATTCATGATTGTGGCGTAATGCTGATTAGCCAGGATTTCGGTAGGAGCCATGATACAGGCCTGGTAATTATTATCTGCCGCCAGCAACATACACAGTAAAGCCACCAGGGTTTTACCGCTACCTACGTCTCCCTGCAACAGACGGTTCATCTGCCGCCCGCTTCCCATGTCTTTCCTTATTTCACGCATTACCCGTTTCTGTGCATTGGTCAATTCAAAAGGCAGGTAATCTTTATAAAAGGTATTGAAATAGTTCCCAACCACAGGAAAAACCAATCCCTGCAACTTCGTTTTACGAAAAGAGGCCGTACGCAGGATATTCAGCTGAATATAAAACAGTTCATCAAATTTTAAACGGAGTTGTGCTTTCTGTAATTTCTCTGCCGATTCCGGAAAATGTATCTGCCGGATCGCCTCGGTCAACGAGACCATTCCTGCTTTCCGCAGTATCTCCGGGGTAAGGGTTTCCTGTACCCGCCATTCCAGGCTTTTCAGAAGCGCATACTGATAATTCTGTATCGCCCGCGAATTCAGGAACGATTTCTTCATCTTCTCTGTCGTGGGATAGTAAGGAGTTAATCCGCCGGTTACCTGATCCTGGTTCTCAATAGGATCGATATCCGGATGAGGGATGTTATAAGTTTGTCCGAATTCTGTAGGTTTCCCAAAAACAATGTATTCCTTACCTATACTATATTTTTCTTTTACATAAGCTAATCCCCGGAACCACACCAGATCAATGATACCGGTACCGTCCGTGAAACGTCCGATCATACGGCGGGTTCGCCCCTCTCCCAGGGTTTCAAAAGAGAGAAAACGTCCTTTTAGCTGAATATAAGGCATATTCCCCCTGATCTCAACCACTTTATAAAAGCGACTGCGATCTATGTATTTATATGGGAAGTAATAAAGCAAATCTTCATAAGAGGATATATTGGCCTCTTTCCGCAGAATTTCAGCTTTTTTAGGTCCTACCCCCGCCAAATAAGTAACCGACCGTTTATCGAGATCAAGCATATATATTAATTTCCGGTCTGCTGATTAAAATAAGCTTCTGCAATCAACAGATCAAAAGGAGTTGTTATTTTTATATTTTCTCTGTTTCCCTCTACCAGCGTAATACGTTCTCCCATGGCTTCAACAACGGAGGCATCGTCTGTAAAAAAAGGAGAATATTCCTGTTGGTAGGCTTTTTTTATAATCGCTGTGGTAAATACCTGCGGCGTTTGCACACAGCAATATTCTTCTCGGTTTACCGGATAACTGGTCTGGCCGTCTATTTTCCGTACCGAATCAACCATACCGGTTACCGGTATGGCCGCACCGTCCGAAGCTGCCCGGGCAAAACAGGCATTGATAACAGAAGTTGCCACAAAAGGCCGTACCCCGTCATGAACAGCCACCAAACCGGGTAAAGTAACAAATTGTAAACCGTTTAATACCGAATGGAAACGGGTCTCCCCCCCGTTAGCCACATGGTGGGGAACCCGGAAATTAAGTTCCCGGCACAACATAGTCCAATACGATTGATGCTCTGCCGGCAAAACAAGCACAATTTCAACCGTTGAATCCCATTGGTAAAAAGCGGTTACCGTATGCATCAGGACAGGTTTCCCCTGAAACGGGATAAATTGTTTGGGAAGGTCGCTCCCCATACGTAACCCTTTCCCTCCTGCAACCATCAATACATACTTTTTCATTCCAGTTCGTCCAATACTTTCTTGACCTCTTCGTCTACTTTGAATAACTTCTCTTTACACAGTTTTATCAGGCGGGTAGCTTCTTTCACCTTTTCAGATAAAATATCTACCTCCAGCTGTCCGCTCTCTATGTCCACTACGATCTGCCGTAACATTTCAATCGCTTCCTGATATGATTCTTTATTTTTCGACATATATCTTATTTTCTTTAAAGAATTTTTCCTTTTACTTTACCGTCGTCAAACCGGATCGTGATATCATCTCCTTTTTCCAGTTCCTCTGCATGTTTTATTATTTTCCCGTCTTTTAAAATCAAACTATATCCCCGTTTCAGGATGTATTCCGGCGAAACCATTTTGATAAACTGCTCCGTTAGCCCCAGGTACTGCACATTGCTGTTGAGCATTTTCACCGACGAATTCCGCAAAATATTCTGTACACTCACCACTTCGGCCTTCTTCTTTGCAATCAGATTAATAGCAGCCACCTGTAAATGGTTTCCTATGGAATTTAATGCCGACCGCTCCCGCTCAATCCGGTTAGTGGTTATACCCGGAAACCGGGAACCAATGATTTGCAAGTTTCTTTTTTCTATTTCCAGTACTTCTGTTATACTACCGGATACCGCCTGCCGCAGATCGGTCAGTTCGAAGGCAACCGAAGCCATATAATGGATTAAAAACTCAGCCACTGCCGTCGGTGTTTTTAGTCTTTTATGAGCTACCAGATCAAGAATGGTATCATCCCGCTCGTGACCGATACCGGTTAGTACAGGCAGAGGAAACTGTGCACAGTGGGCAGCCAGCGGATAGGAATCAAAACAGTTCAGATCTACTGTTGCACCTCCACCCCTGATAATCACCACCACATCAAACAGATCTATATGTTCGTAAACACGGTCCAGTGCCTGAATAATTGACTCTTCTACTTTCTCTCCCTGCATAAGAGCCGGGAAGAGTTTGGTGTAAAATACAAATCCTTCGTGGTTTGCATGCAGGTGAGTCAGAAAATCTTCATATCCCGCAGCCGTTGGCGAGGTAATAACAGCAATGCGGTTAGGCAATTCGGGGAATGGGAGTTCCTGGTTGAGTGTAAAAATACCGTCTTCCTGCAACCAACGGATGATCTCTAACCGTTTCCTGACTATTTCGCCCAATGTATAAGCCGGGTCAATATCAATAACCGTATAACTAATACCATATATCTCATGGTATTCCACCATTACATTGATCAACACGCCAAGGCCTGATTCAAACGCCCTGCCGGTTTCCATTTCAAAGTATGGCTTCAGGTATGCAAATGTTTTGGCCCATATGTTAGCGCGGGCACGGGCCATAATACGCCCTGTTACCGCATGTTTCTCCACTAATTCGAGATAGCAATGGCCGGAAGACGAATTCATACGAACATCCCACATTTCCGCACGTAACCAATAGGTTTCGGAAAAGGAGCTGTTAATAACCCGTTTGATCCGGTTATTAAGTTCCAGTAAACTTAATTCTTCTTTCTTCTGCTGCATTTATATTTCCGAACTAATTTGAGTTGCTAATTGATATGCTTTTTCCATATCCGGCATCCCATAACCGGTTTCGGCATCCGGACGGGCAAAACCGGAGGATACGGTCCGCATAATTTCTATTATCTGCAGGTTGGTAAGGCCGGGAAAAGCCTGCCACAAACAAACTCCCAGTCCTGCAACCGTAGGGGTTGAAAAAGAGGTACCGTTTGCATAACGGATAGCACCTGTATAATCTATCACCGTACAGGAAGTACCCAGTGCCACAATATCCGGTTTCACCCGGTAATCCGCAGTGAATCCGGTAGAACTGAAAGAACTTTTCTTTCCGTCGGTCGTTACGGAACCAACAGTCAGTATATCCCGTACATCCGAAGGAAATGTTATTTTTCCCCATTGATTATTTCCCTCATTCCCGGCACTGCAAAATATCAATATTCCTTTTTCCGCAGCCTGCTGAGCGGCCCGGCTGATAAAAGCCGTTTGTCCATCAAGGAAAGAGGTATGATAATTCATTTCATCCTGGTCAAAATGAAAATATCCCAGCGACGAAGTAATAACATCTACTCCTACACTATCCGCATATTCTACCGCTGCCGCCCAGTAATCTTCTTCTATCAGATATTCGGAACGGCTATCTTCACTTTTAATCAGCCAATATTCAGCATCGGGTGCCGTACCTACTATCACCCCTGGCAAATTAGTAGCCATACAGGACAACACTTTCGTTCCGTGGTCATCGCCCGTAAATACGGTTTCGTCCGGTGCTACAGCGTTGAAGGTTCCTTTCAGATTCAATGAACGGAATACATCCAGCCTATTCACATTACTGAAACCGGCATCAATTACGGCCACTTTCATTCCGCTACCGGTGTATCCTGCCTTATGCAACCAGATACCATTCAATAACTGTATCTGCTCATATGCGTATCCATATTTATTATCTACAGGAGTTTTAGAGGTATATAATATGGTAGTATCCTGTCTGGTTGTGTCTGTCATTCGATTTTCGCCTTTCCATACCCATTTAACAGAGTCTACCATAGAAAGGTTATTGATCTGCTCGCCGATCAAACTATCCGGAGAGGAAACAACTACTGTAGAAAGCCATTTACTCTGCACTACAGGAGATACGCCCAGCGCACGTAACGAATCTATATAAGCTGCAGCGATAGGAAGATCTGCCGGGGTGATTGCTACCCCACTTTTTGACCTGCGGTTAATAGCCGCTTCGGTCAAATACTCCTCCGGCCGGTCTACCGTATAGCCGGAATCGCCTTTATCTTTCAGATATACCCTGAAACGATATTCAGTACCGGCAGAAACCGGCAGAGAAAAGCAAACTATAACAAATAAGATCCAGTATTTGACTTTCATAGATTTAAATTACACGTAAACTCACTCGTATGCAAAGATAATAATATATACAAAAAATCCCGGCCTCAGGATTACCAAAGCCGGGAGGAATATCTTTTAGTTCAATTTATTCAGCTGTTGTAAAAATAGGGATTTCCCTTTTTACACTCTGACGTAAAGAGATAAGTGTTTCCGTAGCTGTTACTCCGTGGATTTCCTGTATCTGTCCGTTCAGCAACTCCATCAGATGTTCGTTATCCCGGGCATATAATTTGATTAGCATAGTATAAGGCCCTGTTGTAAAATGACACTCTACCACCTCCGGTATTTTCTCAAATTCGGGCACTACATCTTTATACATAGAACCTTTTTCCAACTTAACACCAATATAGGTGCAGGTGTTAAAACCTAAAATTTTAGGATTAATATGATAACCGGACCCAACTATGACATTCATATCAATCATGCGCTGTACCCGCTGATGAATAGCAGCACGGGATACACCACACTCTTCTGCTACATCCTTAAAGGGGATACGGGCATTCCTGGATATAATATTTAATATCTGTCTGTCCAGTTTGTCTATCTTCTCCATGTTATTTGCTTTATAGTATAATTATTGTTTCTAATATCAAAAGTATATAATTAATTTGAATAACATATCATAATGAAAGAAAAAAGTTGTTTTTAAATAATTAAGGCGGAAGATTTATGCTATTCAGCATATTTCTCCCGCCTCACCCTATTAAAAAGGTATAATCTCTTATTCTACGATTTCCAGTAATTCAAGTTCGAATTTCAATACACTGTTAGGAGGAATATTTCCTTGTCCGCGTGGTCCGTAAGCCAGATTCGCAGGAATCCAGAATATATATTTTGAACCTACAGGCATAATCTGTAAACCTTCTTTCCAGCCTTCAATCAGGTTAGAAGCCATAAAGGTTGCAGGCTCGCCACGGTCTACAGAACTATCAAATACAGTTCCGTCAAGCAATGTACCTGTATAATGTACTTTCACCCGGTTGTCCGGTGTTGGTCTTGGGCCGTCGCCTTCAGTAATTACCTGATATTGTAAACCGCTTTCTGTTGTAATTACACCCGGTTTTGTTTTGTTTTCGTCCAGGAATGCTTCACCTTCTTCTTTTGCTTTATTCATCATACGTTCCTGTACTTCCTGTACGTAAGTATTGATAAATTGCTGTGCATCGGTCACTTTCATTTTATAGCTAGCTGTATCATTATGCAATCCCTGTGCAAAACCTGCTATTAACGCATCCACATTAATCGGCTCATCGCCCGGGAAATTAGTAAGACTGCTCCGGAACATATCGCCATTTGCCAAACCAATCGCATAACTTACACTATCAATACCTTTCGTTAAAGACGGATTTCTTTTTGAATCACAAGAAGAACCTACCACACTTACAGCTACAAGCACTGTAACTAATAATACACTTAATTTTTTCATTTTTTTATTGACCAATTTATTTAATATCTAACAATTCTACATCAAAAATGAGGGTACTGTTCGGCTCTATCAGATTACCTGCACCCTGTTCGCCATACGCCAGGTGAGAAGGAATAAACAATCTCCATTTTGAACCTTTCTCCATTAATTGCAGAGCTTCTACCCAACCCGGTATTACCTGCGAAACGCCAAACTCCGCAGGCGAATTCCGTTGTACGGAACTATCAAAGACCGTTCCGTCTATCAGTGTACCATGGTAATGGCAAACTACTTTATCTGTAGCTGCCGGTTTGGGGCCTTCGCCTTTTTTTAATATTTCATATTGCAATCCGCTGGGAAGTTCTGTTACACCGGCTTTATGCTTATTTATATTCAGAAATTCTTCTCCGGCCTGTTTATTGATTTCGAGTTTTTCCTGTTGCAAGCCGGTAAAATAGTCTTCAATTACCTGTTTGGCTTCATCATAGCTTATTTCCGGTTTTGTATTATCTAATACTGCTTTCAATCCATCTATAAAATCTTCAATAACAAGATTTTTAATACCTGAACTCCGGAAATTATTTCCAATGCTTAGTCCAAGTGCATAACTAATTTTATCCATTATTTTCCTTTAACTTATTATAAGCCACAAAAGTAATGCTTTTAAATACATAAACCGCCATTCCGGTAACTTTTTTACACTTTTTACTTCGGGAAGCGATAAAAAGGAATTGAGTTTCGCAATAAGATAACCCAACAATTAAAAAAACTGCAATTCTCTCCACCCAAAATCCCTAACGCCAGGTACAGGTTATCTATCACTGGGAACTAACCTCTCCCCTCATGAGCTACCCTTTACACATATCTTTTTCAGGCCTTAGGCCAATCCTATCTTAGGCCCCGGCAACGCTCTAACACTTATACATATCTTTATATACGTTTCGCCCCAGATAAGGGGCAGTTTAGTTTAGCCCACGGCAGAGTGAGCGTAGCGAATGTCACCGTGGGATAAGACAGCAAATACGATCTGCGCCCTAAAGGGGCAACTCTATAATTACTAATTAATTATGATGGAGAAAATGGATTTACAATTATTTTTAGCTGGGCCTTCAGCCCGAATAAATGGGGTATATGCTAACCCACGGTGGCATTCGCTACGCTCACTCTGCCGTGGGCTAAACTAAACTGCCCCTTATCAGGGGCGAAATAAATCTTACAGAACCTATTCCGCAATGAAATCACTTATTTTTGCTTGAATATCTCAGGCATCTACTCCCAAAAGCATAGGTTTTTAACGGGCTACAAATCCACAGTTCCCATTTGCCGGGAATTACAAAACAAAATGTGCCAAAAGCCATACATTTTTAAACAGGTAACAGGCTTCTGACACATCTTTGATTTATGATAGAATCTTAAAAAAAAAATCTATTTTCAATATTCCTGCCAGCTCTTGATCCGGATATCCGTTTCCTTCATGTTGCAGAATGCATCAATGAAAGCACTTGCCAGGCGGGCGTTGGTGATTAACGGGATATTATGGTCGATTGCCGCGCGACGGATTTTATAACCATTGGTAAGCTCACGGGTACTGTGATCTTTCGGGATATTTACTACCAGGTCAAAGGCATGGTTGCTGAATAGATCCATGATATTCAAATCTCCTTCTTCATCCGGCCAGCAAACGGTTGTCGCATTGATTCCGTTATCGTTCAGGAATTTAACAGTTCCGGCTGTACCATACAGATTGTATCCTTTCTGATCCAGCAAACGGCAGGACTCCAGCAACTCCACTTTGCTTTTCGCTACTCCTGATGAAACCAGAATATTTTTCTCCGGAATAGTATTACCAACAGCAATCATAGCAGAAAGTAGTGCTTCGTTGAAATCATCCCCGATACATCCTACCTCACCGGTTGAACTCATATCTACTCCCAACACCGGGTCGGCCTTGTGCAGACGGGCAAAAGAGAACTGCGAAGCTTTTACACCAATCCAGTCGATATCAAACGCGCTCTTATCCGGTTTTGAATAAGGTGCATCCAACATGATGCGGGTTGCTGTTTCAATAAAGTTACGTTTCAATACTTTAGATACGAATGGGAAACTACGTGACGCACGGAGGTTACACTCTATTACTTTCACATCGTTATTCTTGGCAAGGAACTGAATATTGAACGGCCCGCTGATATTTAACTCCTGCGCGATCTTTTTACTGATCTTTTTCACACGGTTAGCCGTTTCGATATATATTTTCTGCGCCGGGAATACCAGTGTAGCATCACCGGAATGAACACCGGCAAACTCTACGTGTTCGGAGATTGCATATTCCACCACTTCACCATTCATGGCTACGGCATCAAATTCAATTTCTTTGGCTCCCTGAAGGAATTCGGATACAACCACAGGATGCTCTTTCGATACTTTAGCGGCTAAATCAAGGAATTCAATCATCTGCTCTTTGTTGTAGCAAACATTCATCGCTGCACCACTTAATACATAGGAAGGACGGATCAGGATCGGGAAACCGGCTCTTTCAATAAAGGCATCGATCTCTTCCATACTGCTCAACTCTGCCCATAACGGCTGGTCGATACCTAAAGTATCCAACATCGCGGAGAATTTATGGCGGTTCTCTGCCCGGTCAATCGAAAGCGGCGAAGTTCCAAGGATAGGCACCTGCTGACGGTGTAATTTCATGGCCAGATTGTTCGGGATTTGTCCGCCCACTGATACAATTACCCCTTTCGGCGTTTCCAGATCAATGACATCCATTACCCGTTCCAGCGACAATTCATCAAAATAAAGACGGTCGCACATATCGTAATCAGTCGATACGGTTTCCGGGTTATAGTTGATCATAATGGATTTATATCCCAGGTGGCGGGCAGTTTGTGCCGCATTTACCGAACACCAGTCAAACTCAACCGACGAACCGATACGGTAAGCCCCTGATCCTAAGATGATCACACTCTTATCATTGTTGTAATACGGAATATCATGTTCGCTACCGTCATAGGTCATATATAGGTAGTTTGTCAGTTCAGGATGCTCCGAAGCAATCGTATTGATCCGTTTTACAGTGGGTAAAACGCCCATTTTTTTACGAAGGTTACGAACACGGATGTTCTCTTTTTCCATATTGCCTTCCGGATCTTCTACAAAACGGGCTATCTGGAAGTCAGAGAAACCAAGGCGTTTTGCCTCTTTCATTACTTCTACCGGAATCTCTTCAATCGCATTGTAACTGCCGATAACTTTACTGTAATCAACAATGTTTTTCAATCCGTTCAGGAACCAATGGCTGATCTTACTCAACTCGTGGATACGTTCTACAGTATAGCCTCTTTCAAAAGCCTCGGCCACTGCGAAAATACGCAGGTCGGTCGGGTTAGCCAGCTCTTCATCCAGGTTATCAAATTCCAGGTCTTTGTTTCCTACAAAACCGTGCATACCCTGTCCGATCATACGCAGGCCTTTCTGTATAATCTCTTCGAAGCTTTTACCGATTGACATGATCTCACCTACCGACTTCATGCTGGAACCGATCTGACGGCTCACACCCACAAATTTAGTAAGGTCCCAGCGAGGGATTTTCACAATCATGTAATCTACCTCGGGTGCTTTGTAGGCAGTATAAGGAGTACCCATTTCACCGATCTCATCCAGGCCATATCCCAGCGCCAGTTTAGCAGCAACGAATACCAGGGGATATCCGCTTGCTTTCGAAGCCAATGCAGACGAACGGCTCAGGCGGGCGTTTACCTCAATCACACGGTAGTCGTTGGTATCCGAGTTGAATGCATATTGGATGTTACACTCCCCTACTATTCCCAGGTGGCGGATTGTTTTAATAGAAAGTTCCTGCAACATGGTTAACTCTGCATCTGTCAGTGAGCAGGTCGGAGCCACTACGATACTTTCGCCGGTATGTACTCCCAGCGGATCTACATTTTCCATGCTAACCACCGTAAAACAGTGGTCGTTCTTATCGCGGATCACCTCGAACTCAATCTCTTTCCAGCCCTTTAAAGACTCTTCCACAAGGATTTGTGAAGAGTAAGCAAAAGCACTTTCTGCCAAGGTACGGAGTTCGGCTTCATCTTTACAGATACCGCTTCCCAATCCACCCAGCGCATACGCCGAACGGATCATTACCGGAAAACCGATACGGTTTGCGGCAGCAATCGCATCTTCCATGCTTTCTACGGCCTGGCTTATAGGAGTTTTAATCTCTTTTTCGTCCAGTTTCTTTACAAAAAGATCCCGGTCTTCGGTGTACATGATCGCTTCCACAGAAGTACCCAACACTTTCACTCCATATTTTTCGAGTGTTCCGTCAGTATATAATTGCGTACCGCAATTCAACGCGGTTTGTCCGCCAAAAGCCAACAGAATACCATCCGGTTGCTCTTTTTTAATTACTTCCTCTACAAAGTAAGGAGTGATCGGCAGGAAATATACTTTATCAGCAATCCCTTCCGATGTCTGGATCGTCGCGATGTTCGGATTCAACAAGACGGTGCTGATCCCTTCCTCACGCAATGCTTTCAATGCCTGGGAACCGGAATAGTCAAACTCACCGGCCTGCCCGATCTTTAACGCCCCGGATCCTAATACGATCACTTTTTTAATACCACTTTCTGACATAATAAACAGGGTTATTAATTAGTTATTGATTTTATTGAATGTTATACCTTTTTCGTCGCCCGCATCATTCCCCACACAAAAAAAATGCGTCAGTAAAAATACTAACGCATTTTATATAAATAAATTATATAGATGTAACGGAAAGGAAAAAGACTTATGGCCGGATGAAAAACCGGAAACAATATGAGAATAATACTTATATGTTTTCTGTACCATAGAGTCTGATCTGCAAAATTTAGGCAAAGATACAACATCATATAATTTTGCGCAAACCCGGACCGGGTTAAATATTAAAAAAGTCCCTCTTCAATCACCCAATTCTACAAATATCCCTATAGAAATGAATTAGATATTCTTTCGGTACTATAATTATGAAACGAATCGACTATAATTATCATTTGTTCGTTCTATAATTATAATCGATTCGGTACTATAATTATAGTACCAAAAAGTGAATTCCATCTGTTTGGAAAGTTCCGCCGTTCGTATTTTACAACATACGTGTAAAAAATATCCGGCTTTATCCTGTTCTTCAAAATTAATTTGTGTCAAAAAAACATATTTAACTCTGTTTTGCTGTTCCTTTGTTTCCTATTCATCTGTTTTATATCTACTTTTGTAACCAAATTTTTCAGAATGAGTTATCAGTGGAATAGCAGAACCAAACTTTTACTGGGTGCGGAAAGATTGGAATATCTGGCCGGATGTCATGTGTTAGTAGTAGGACTTGGAGGAGTAGGGGCGTATGCCGCCGAACAGATTTGCCGGGCAGGTATCGGACAGATGACTATTGTGGACGGGGATACGGTAAATGAAAGTAATCTGAACCGGCAACTTCCGTCGTTGCATTCTACGATAGGACAACCCAAAGCGGAAGTGGTCGGCAAACGGCTGTTAGATATCAATCCGGAACTAAAACTTACGATATTGAACGAGTTCTTAAAAGATGAAAGACTGGAAGAAGTGTTATCGGTAAATTCGTTTGATTTTGTAGTGGATGCGATTGATTCGTTAAGCCCGAAAGTCTTTCTTCTGTATCACTCCTATCAGAAAAATCTGAAAATTGTATCCTCTATGGGAGCCGGAGGAAAAATGGACCCCTCGCAGGTACAAATTACCGATATATCAAAGACATCGGCATGTGCATTAGCCCGTGTAGTACGAAAAAGGTTAAGAGGAAAAGGAATCAAAAAAGGGATACCTGTTGTCTTTTCTACCGAACCGGCTAATCCGGAGGCGGTTATTGAAGTAGAAAATGAGCAGAATAAACGTACAACAGTGGGTACTGTTTCGTATATGCCTGCCACATTCGGTTGTTTCCTGGCCTCGTATGTAATCAGAAATATATAATTATCAGCTATGATAATAACAAAAGGAATAACGAAAAGCTTTGGTTCACTAAAGGTGTTGAAAGGGATTGACCTGACAATCAATGATAGTGAAATCGTTTCTATTGTAGGACCCAGTGGAGCAGGAAAAACAACTCTTTTACAGATTATCGGTACACTGGATTCGCCGGATAACGGAGAGTTAATTATAAACAATACCCGCACACAGGATCTGAACGATAAAGAACTGGCCGCTTTTCGTAATCAGAACATCGGATTTGTTTTTCAGTTTCACCAGCTTTTACCCGAATTTACAGCGCTGGAAAATGTGATGATTCCTGCTCTGATAGGAAAAACGAGTAAAGAAAATGCTGAAAAGAAAGCGAAAGAGATTCTTGATTTTCTGAAATTAGGCGACCGTATGGAGCATAAGCCGGCTGAATTATCCGGAGGTGAGAAGCAACGGGTAGCAGTAGCCAGGGCACTGATAAATAATCCGTCTGTGATCTTAGCTGATGAACCGTCCGGTAGTCTGGATACCAAAAACAAAGAAGAATTGCATGCGCTATTCTTCGAACTAAGAGATAAAATGAAACAGACTTTTGTAATCGTAACACACGATGAACAATTGGCTGCCGATACCGACCGGATTATTCATATCCGGGACGGGCTGGTGATTAACAATTAAGTGGATAGTAGTTAGTAGCTGGTAGTTAGTAGACTTTTAGTGTAACAAAAGAAAATGGGCAAAGCGACTTCTTCTACTAACTACTATCTACCAACTACTAACTACTCAAAACTAATTTTTTTTATGTCAACTGAAAAACGAGTAACATTTGGAAGTAAATTAGGTGTGGTACTGGCAACCGTTGGTTGTGCCGTCGGGCTTGGAAATATATGGCGTTTCCCTTATATGACCGGCATTAACGGTGGGGCTGCCTTCCTTCTCATCTATTTTATTTGTATCCTGTTTTTAGGACTTCCTGTTATGCTGACAGAGTTCTTTATCGGTCGTAAATCCAGACGGAATGCAGCCGGCGTATTCAAAGTAATGGCACCCGGAACCAAATGGAGCATTATCGGATATAACGGAGTGTTTGCCGCTTTTTTTATACTTGGATTTTACGCTGTTGTTTCGGGCTGGACACTGGAATATATATTCCAGGCATTGAGCGGTTCGCTCAATGGCAAAAGTGCTGAAGAGTTTCAACAGGACTTCACTCTCTTTTCCGGTAGTATAATACGCCCTATTTTATGGACATTCCTGTTTATTGGAATGACTCATATTATTATTGTTTCAGGGGTCAAGAAAGGGATTGAACGGGCTTCGAAAATTATGATGCCTGTTTTATTTCTGATCCTGATTATTTTATGTGTGCGCTCGGTTACATTACCAAATGCACATCTGGGACTGGATTTTCTTTTTAAACCGGACTTTAGTAAGATAAATTCTTCTGTTATTCTGAGTGCTATGGGGCAGGCATTTTTCTCCTTAAGCATCGGAATGGGATGCCTTATCACCTATTCGTCTTATTTCGTGAAAGATACGAATTTACAAAAAACAGCCTTACAAGTAACTTTTCTGGATACATTAGTTGCTATCCTGGCAGGTATTATGATCTTTCCGGCAGTGTTTAGTTTCGGTATCGAACCGACAGCCGGCCCGGAGCTGGTATTTATTACGCTGCCGAATGTGTTTAACCAGTTGCCTTTAGGCAATATCTGGTCGTTGATATTCTTCATCCTTTTAGGAGTCGCAGCCCTTACATCTACAATTTCACTTCACGAAGTTGCTACAGCCTATATGCACGAAGAGTATAAGATGATCCGTTCGCGGGCTGCCCTTATCGTATCCCTGGGGATATTGATTTTAGGGATTTTCAGTTCCTTGTCTATGGGTATTTTGAAGGAATATACCATTTTCGGACTCACATTTTTTGAATTCCTCGATTATATAACAGCAAAAGTCATGTTACCTTTGGGAGGTATGCTGATCTGTATATATGTAGGGTTCAGAGTGGATAGAAAAATTCTGAAAGCCGAATTAACAAACGAAGGTACGGTTCCTTTCTACTTTTTTAATACCTATGTATTCTTTATGAAATACATAGCTCCCATAGCGATCGGGCTGATATTCCTGAATGAACTGGGATTAATACAAAAAATACAGGAACTGGTTGCCTGATAAGCAATCAGAAAAACAGAGTGGTTCCCCGCGAAGGCGGGGATCGCATAGGAACAGACGGTAACTATATATTAAATTATACAAACAG
>JAJQAZ010000017.1:0-5603 GCA_021203545.1 Tannerellaceae bacterium
GGATCACAGATCCTAATACTCGTTAGTCGGGGATTACAAATCCCCTCTGACCAAAAATGCTTTATTCTCTTAAGCCCGCGACATTGGCAAGGACGCTACGCCGAACAACAGAACAGGGCTATTTTTTTATCCCCCCCTTAGGGGGTTAGGGGGTCGGAATTACCACTCTATCTGTACGGATATACCGTCGGGGTTGTTTTCGAATGTAAGAAGGGTTGTTTTACTTACCTGATCCCACACTGAACCGGCATCGGGGATTGTATTTCCTGCCGGGTCTTTTATAGTCACTTTTTTCGGTTGGGCAGGTAGTAATATACGCATTACATTATTGGTTTGAGCCGGGCTTTTGGTAATGAAAGAGTAACTGTTTTTAGTTCTGTTTTCTTCATATACCCGGGAGGCTGCGGCCAATACCTGCGGTTTGTTTTTATCTTCTACCCGGTTTACGTTAAACAGGAATGCCTGTTCACCCGGTTGCACAGTTTTCACATCCAATACCGGGAGGGTAGGATCAAAAAGGTCTATCAGGATACCAAATTGTGTATACGGTTTGGCATCTACACTTTCGTCCATTACAGCAATCAGGTCAAAAGGACCTCTTTCCAGGTAAAGGTTATTTTTAAACTCCATGGTTCCTGCTTTGGCTTTTGTCTGGTATAGATTTTTTACTGTCTCTACAAAACGGGTATCCGCTTGTTTTTGTAAAACAAATTCTTTAGGATCCTGACGGAGTACATATACGGTTCCGTTTCCACTGTTGTATTCGCCTTCTTTGGCTCTTTTATCTATTCCCAATAGTTCAAACAGATGTTGTGAGGGGGCTTCGTATGTGTTACCGCCTGTATTCCACCATTCCTGTACGGTCTGGAACGGATCGTTATCACGTCCGCAATAAACCAATACGCCTCCCTTTTTACCCATTCAGCTATATGGTTGTGTGCAGCCGGCTCCAGGGGTTTCATGTTAGAATAGGTCATTACTAAAACTTTTGTATCTTTCCATGTTTCAGGATATCCTACATTTTCTATGTGTAATGTTTTTACCGGAACACCTCTTTTCAGGAACGGCAAAGCCTGTCCGTAAAAGTTAGCCAATTGCGGATCGTCATAGCCTTTATGTACCGGAAAACGTTGGAACATCAGGGAGTTCGACATCAGTACACTGATTCCTTCCGAACCGGTGACTTTATTTCCCGACAATGGCATCTGATTGAGGGTATTGATCATTACCTGCATCTGCGTGGAGTAATGACGGGGTATACGTTCGCGGTGGTCGCTATCGGCAGAAGTACGGTACAGGCCTTCATAAATACGATCCGGCCAGGGCATTACTTCAAAGTCGGCATTATTCGGGTAAAGTAACTGGGCTGTAAAGGTGGCCTGGTAATTCTTTTTATAATCCACCCAATCGCGGGGCCAGTCTTCGATAGGATCCGTCAGGAAAAACATTTTCCGTCCGGTAGGTGCTGTCATCGACTCCATGGAGCCATATTCAAGGAAAGCAGTTTCGAATACCCGCTCTTTCTCTACTCCGTTATAGAAGTTTGGTTCGCGGGAAGTACCTGTCCACACCTGTGCGATATATCCGTCTACACAGGGAAGGGAGGCCAGGCTGGCTTCCGGGCTTACGATCTGCCATTGCGAGTAGTTGACGAGCGAATGGGTAGGTACATAGCAACGTACATCCATTCCTTTACTTTTGCCGTATTCTTTGGCAAAAGTGAAACATTCGTCCAAAGCACGGTAATACAAATGATATTTCAGTTTGTTAGCCAGGTAGGTATTTTCGGGCGATTCATGTTGTGGACGCCAGTCGAAACCATAATATTTTTTCCATTCGCGTTTAAAAGCTTCACTGTATCCGGCGCGTGCCCAGAATTCGGGTTCTTCGAGATAGATCGCATCAATACCGGCATCAATCACCCGCTTGATGTGCTTCTCTTTCATATATTTAATGAAGTTATCGGAAGGAACCAGGTAAGGTACCATGCGTCCGTGCCATAAGGTATCTCCTTTTTGTGTAACCTGTCCTTCATCCAGGTGCCATTTGCCGTCCCACTGTCCGGTGAAATAATCCTGATAATTTCCCCAGGCAATACCGGTCATGTAATGTGTGGTATACCCTCTGTCACGCCAGGATTGAACCCGCTGTTCGAAGGTCATATCTTTCCGGTCGTCGGTACCATATACAATAGCTACATCCGAACGCACATCGGTTACCGGTTTCCATTGCCCGGAAGTCTGGAACACCGTTTTTTCTTTTACATCCTCTTTTCGCTGCGAGGATTCAGTGTTAGTTGCTGCACATGCCATAATAAAGCCGACAGCGATGGGAATAACCCAAAGCATTTTTGGTTTCGTGTTCATAGGTATATCTATTTTTACATTAGTATAAGAATCTATTTAAAAGCTCAAACAACAATCTTCAAAAAAACAGATGCCCGGCGGATAAACAAATAAAGCGTTTTGGCCGGACATCTGCAACAGTTACCTAAAAAAATCAGTTAATCTCCACCGTCAACGGTTCATTGTAATTGTATCTTATTCTTCCGTCGATAGTTACATCAATACGTGCTCCAACCCGTATATAATAAGTACGGTCTTTAGAAAATTCGCCACTGGTTGTCAGTGTAATTTCCTGATCCAACAGAGCCGTAGGATTATCATCTTTTTCTATGCGGGTAATGTAACGGTTGTCGTAGTTATTATCGCCAACATAGGGGCTGGAAGAGTTAATAAACAGTGTAATATCGTTCAAATCCTGCTGATAAGCCGGATTGGTGGTACCACGGGTTACTTTTACTTTTACCGTAATGCTTCCGTTACTGTTTACAACAGGGCTACCCACCCACTCTACACGCAGGAAGGGTTCTACTTCGAAGTTTAATTCTGCCACGCCTTTAATATCAATGATTTTCTCATCTTCTACCGGAACAAAAGCTCCCAACGGGGTAACTCCGTAATTGCCTTTGAATATTCTGGTATTGTTGAATGTTCCATCCTGCATACAGGTAAAATAGTATGCTTCCGGATTATCGCTCCAGCTATATTCCATCAGTTTCAGACGGATTCCACCGTCTCCTACTTCTGTCTGCACACCTTTACCGGTACCTTTATCAATGATTGTTCCCCGTAAAGTCTCTTCCGGTTCATCATAATTATCCAACGGAGCACAGGAAGCTGCCAATAATAGAATACCTGATAATAAATAAACTATCTTTTTCATTTTCTATTTCTTTTAGATTAATAACCAGGGTTCTATATCAGTTTCGGATTCTTATTCAAATCACCCGATTCAATCTTACGGTAATACATATTTGTATCGAAATCGTATACTACTCCACGTTCGTCTAAATGTTCATCAAAGAACCATTTTCCATTTTCCATCACATAGAAAGAACGAAGTACACGATAGGTACGGTTCCGTTGCTCTTCATGTTGCACACGCCAGCGACGAAGGTCTCCCCAGGTTTTGTTTTCAAAGCCTAACTCTTTTCTTCTCTCTTTGCGGATAATCTCAATATCATTCAATGCTCCGGCAGAACCCAACAGGGCAGCACCGGCCCTCTCGCGTATCTGTTCAATACAGTTGTATGCATCGGTAACATAATCGGCACCGGTTTCACCCAACAAATAGAGTTCATAAGCGGCCTCCGCACGATTCAACAGAATTTCGGCATAACGCAATTCTATCCAATTCTGATCCGAACGGTTTTCCAATACCTGTCCGGCAGGCATATCCGGATTTAAAAGTTTTCGAATAGTAAAACCGGATAAAGCAGGAGCTACATTGTCATAGAAAGTACCACTACGGCCGGCTGCATTCATCTGTGTCCCATCCGGTAGTGTAACGACTGTTTGCTGGTCGTCCGGACCGGCAGAAGTGTAAAACAGGTCAGCCACATTTGATTTTTCATAAAATTGTTTATTATCGGGGGGGTAATAAACGGGTAATCCCACTTCCCACACTATTTTTATAAATACCACGCCATATCTCAACCTCTTCTCCTTTAAACTCATCTCCCGGGAAGATTACCGTAGCACGTAAACGGGGTTCGGCATCTGCAAACAGTTCCATCTGGTTATCAAACATTTTATAATAACCGCTATCATCGTATACATCAATGTATCCTTCGGCTGTTTTCGGGAAACCATCAAACATTTCCACAAAGTCGAGTGTAGGATTAAAGAAAGAGGTATAACCAGCCACCATAAACTGCCGGGCTATCGCATAAGCATCGTATCCATGAACAATATCCGGATAACTATACTCACGGATAAATACATTTTCAGGAGAATCGTCCGCAAAGAAAAGATTCACAAAGTTATTGTATTGTGCCTCTTTATCACCTGCTTTCCAGTCTTTCAGGTAAAGACTATATCTTCCTTCCAGTAATTTAGCCGCCTCGTAGGCCTGTTTGAAATAGCCGACTGCCCTATCTGCCGGGATACCACATACACGGGTATTACCGTTATTCGGATCCAGCCACTCAATGTCATTATATTTGGCAATGGATCCGGCATACAACAATTTCCATTTTTTCCCATCGGATGACGTGTTGTGATTAGCTACCAAATTACTATCTTTGACATATCAACCCCCACACCTTCGGGGAGGAGCTGGGTTGTGATTAGCTACCAAATTACTATCTTTGACATAGATCCGGGAGCGCATCTCTTTAATCCGGCAGTTGTGATTAGCTACCAAATTACTATCTTTGACATACAGTTGTTATTGCCTTGACTGTTTTCGGTCGTTGTGATTAGCTACCAAATTACTATCTTTGACATAGTATGGCTTCCAACTAAAAGGGCGTTATTAGTTGTGATTAGCTACCAAATTACTATCTTTGACATATGAAGAGATTGAAGGAAGCCGCCGCACCGGTTGTGATTAGCTACCAAATTACTATCTTTGACATATTGTTCGCCGCATCTATGGACAACCAGAGGTTGTGATTAGCTACCAAATTACTATCTTTGACATATTCTCCGGTGCCTACCTTACGCAGCTACTTGTTGTGATTAGCTACCAAATTACTATCTTTGACATACGCACGTATAATTGGACGTTACCCGTTCAGGTTGTGATTAGCTACCAAATTACTATCTTTGACATACCGACAGATGGGTAAGCGCCGCACGGATGGTTGTGATTAGCTACCAAATTACTATCTTTGACATACAGCCCGAAGAATGGACGCGAAGCAACACGGTTGTGATTAGCTACCAAATTACTATCTTTGACATAGCGCTCGGCATCCGCACCGCCATCCGCTGGTTGTGATTAGCTACCAAATTACTATCTTTGACATACAGCGGCTACCGGATGACCGTGACAGGCATGTTGTGATTAGCTACCAAATTACTATCTTTGACATAGAAGCTCAAGCGTATGTGATTGAACGAACTGTTGTGATTAGCTACCAAATTACTATCTTTGACATATTTTCTTAACCTCTTCTGTCGGCGTGTTGTGTTGTGATTAGCTACCAAATTACTATCTTTGACATATCACAAACAGTTCGAGGTAAACATTTGAACCCGATATTCTTGTTGTGATTAGCTACCAAATTACTATCTTTGACATATCACAAACAGTCG
>JAJQAZ010000017.1:5703-50705 GCA_021203545.1 Tannerellaceae bacterium
GTTGTGATTAGCTACCAAATTACTATCTTTGACATAACAATCTGCATGGTTATGAAGTCCATACCGGTTGTGATTAGCTACCAAATTACTATCTTTGACATACCTCCGGTGAGCGGGTATCCCTTACGCCGGGTTGTGATTAGCTACCAAATTACTATCTTTGACATAGTACCACTTGTAGGTTAATTTCCTTTACAGGTTGTGATTAGCTACCAAATTACTATCTTTGACATACGGTATTTCGGGGACGAAAACGATAGAGAGGTTGTGATTAGCTACCAAATTACTATCTTTGACATACTTTAAGTACGCTCCAGCGGTAGGCGCGCGTTGTGATTAGCTACCAAATTACTATCTTTGACATAGTAGTTTCATTTTTCGTCCACGTTTTCCCTGTTGTGATTAGCTACCAAATTACTATCTTTGACATATCTTTTTTTGCCATACCTTTCATTATCTAGTTGTGATTAGCTACCAAATTACTATCTTTGACATAGCAGCAAGCAAGGCTTTTTGAACTGGCCAAGTTGTGATTAGCTACCAAATTACTATCTTTGACATAGGAAGAGAGCAACAGGCATACCATAATAGCGTTGTGATTAGCTACCAAATTACTATCTTTGACATATTCCGGATAAAACGGGCTGCGGTGTCGGCTGTTGTGATTAGCTACCAAATTACTATCTTTGACATATCACAAACAGTCATACCGTTGGGATATTACTGAATACCAAACACTTAAAAGGCTGTTTAGAATATAAAAAAGAGATGTCATTGAAGATAAAAATCCTGTCTTTTGGCAGGATTTTTTCTTTTTAAAATAGTTCCAATTGTTGATAGGGGGTTGTTACCTGGGTTACTTTTTTCCCATAGAAGAGTTCTATATCACCGAATTGTTTATCAGTGATACATAATATTCCTATATGTCCTTTTTCCGGTAGTATTTTTTTACTCTTTTAATGTGGACATCGGCATTTTCCCGGCTTACACAATGACGGATATAGATAGAGAACTGGAACATAGTAAAACCATCTGCCATTAATTGCTTGCGGAAAGCAGCATATATTTTACGCTCCTTTTTTGTTTCTGTTGGTAAATCAAAAAATACGAGTACCCACATAATGCGATATTCACTAAAACGTTCCATACAAGACTAATCCGTCAAAGAAGGATAAGAGATTTTTCTTAACTCTCCACTAAAACATTTATAAAGAGAGGCAGTAGTCTGTGCTGCAGCTATCATTAAAGGACTTCGCTTATTATTTATTTTCACTTCTGTAACAGGAATATTTAATAACCGACTTTTTATTTCGGTTGTCAGGTTTGTATAATCCATATTACTATCGGCTATTTCGATAACAATCCGGTCTACAAACGGACGGTAGGGTTCCATTATATCGTCTGCCAGACAATAGGCATTATACCTGTTATGATGATGAATTCCCAACGTAGGCAATAATCCACTGGCCACCAAAGAACGGGCGATTACAGCCCGCAAAATAGCGTATCCATAATTCAATAAATTATTGGGAGGTACCCCCTCTCTATCACGGGTAAAACCGGTGATATAAGGAAAAAGGCTTTTCCAATAATAAGCTGCTGCACGTGCTTCGTAATTATCAGGATCGCCGCTTCTTACATCGTTTGCCCAGACCTGCATATTCTTTACTACTTCTCCCCGGGTTCTTTTCAGTACCTCAGCCTGATTCTCTATTTTTTGTTTAACTGTTTGTTGCCATAACTGTTTTTTCAGAGGTAACGAAACATCCAGCTGATTTCGGAACCGTTCATTCTGTGTTGTATTTCCGGATAGAGGAAGCAGTAATCCGGCCGGCATCCGGTCACTGCCACAGGTAATAACCGCACAATTATTGGCCAGCAGTTTTTCCAGTACTCCCTGCGTTATGGTAATTTGCCTATGATCCAACAAAAGAATCCCTATATCCTCTATGGGAATGGTTCGCATAGCATCCCGTTTAAATGAATCAGGCAACGTATCATTTTTTTCTACTTCCGGTAGTTTAATAACCAATTGTTCATTTTTCAGAGATAAATAGGCCGGATTTCCGAAATAGAGTGTTTTCTTGATCATGACATATCCTCCTTTTCTTTAATTTCTCCTAAATAATCTACTTTTACTTTATAAGGGGTAAGATCAAAGAATGAGCGTAAACTACTTACTCTTATAAAACGTTTACTTTCTTTTGCCTGTGTATCATCTATCAGTTGCGTTTCCAGATGATGGCGGAAAGAAACATCTATTTTACCACTTGAATCAAAAGCTAATTTCTGCACCCGGTACAAATAGTCACTAATAGTTTTGTAGTCTTTATTTTGTAGAGCGATCCGGGTTGCTTCCGGGGAAAGTCCCAGTATAAACATTTCATTTTGTTGCAGGCTTGTTATTAATGAATGGTTAGCCGGAGGAAGTTTTTCAAGGAAATTTTGCGGAAAGTAGTTTTCCTGTCCGGATATAATCCGGTCCCATACGGCATTGGTGTCCTTTATTATAACCGGAAGTTTGTATTTTTTCCTTTCCACGGCATGCCAGAAAGTACAACCATGTGCCAGCCGGTTGCCTTCCGGATCGGTATAAATAGCCAAATGATGATTGTTACCGGGCTTTACGAATCCAATCTCTTTTCCCTGTTCATCTTTTCTCACCGGTACAACTGCTGAAAGTCCGGTAAAACAACGTACGGAATGGATAGGGCGTTCCAGGCCTTCATCCACATACCAGGGTACTATTTTATCGCCCTGCTGTACATCCCTGAACGCCTCTTTATGTTTGCCGTTGTATTTAGCCACCCTTTTTTCTAGGATTTGTCTGATCCCTTTGTCTATTACTTTATCAATTTTATTGAAATTGGTATCAACGGTATATTTAATTACATATTCTTCGTTGTAGCAGGCTGCTGTTTCCAGTTGGACCTGTTGCGCTTTATCTATGTATAACGGATTTTTCTTTAGCGAGGCTAAGGCTTCTTTTGGGTCATTCCCATAAGTTTTAAGCCGTTCCTCCACTAATAATTGAATATGGGGATCAACGATCAAACCGGGGTTCTGAAACAAATATTTTATTTTTTCCTTTTTACCTATTACCCTGATTTTTCCGTAAACACTCTCTTCACTTAATGCACCGCGCGGGATGATGATTCCGGATTGTACCACTTTTTTGTTTCCCTTTTTACCGGCTTTCCGGGTACCAGTTACCGCGACTTTCTTTCCGGACTTAAAAGAAATTAGAATTCCGGCTACGGCATTTTCTACTTCCTGCACAGATAAAGGAGATTGCGAGACAATGTATTTTTCAAGCAAAGAGAGTTTTTCCCGGTAAGTAACCGAACGTTTATTGACCTCCCACTCCATATCTTCCCTTGTTTTGGAAGAGTTAAGTGTGTTGAACCGTTGAATAAATCCCTGTTTGGTACAGGCTATAACAAGGGCATCTATTGCATGATGACGGTGATCGTCACGCTTGGACCAACCGGTAATTTTCTCTTTGGTATGAGTGTTCTTTCCGTGCTCACTGGTCCATGTATCATACTCCGTCAATCCCAGCTCTTTGTATTTAGGGAATTGCAGATTCATAGTTACATCGTCCCACCCACATAAACGGCGCAATTCAGCCGTAACGGTTCCGGTAGTACACCACATGTGGCGGCATACGGTTTGCAGAATCTCCCGGGCCTTACGGGATATGTATTGGGTTTCTCTTAATTGCCTGTCAATAAAATTATCCGGAATATCCTCTTCGGACATTAATAATTTATCACGTTTGGCTTTTGTAATAACATGGTTTGAAAAAAGTGAATGAACACGTTCCACGTACTCATTGAAAACAGCTTCCGGTTTGTTTTTCATAAAATCGTAAGCGGTCTGGTTTCCTTTGGTAGAGTTACAGGTGCGATGTGCCAGAGTTTTATTGCTCTGTGAGTCATCAAACAGTTTGGAACGTGGAATAATATGTTCTACTTCCACTTCTGTTCCTGTAATCGCATCTGTTAAACTAATCGGATTTCCACAATAGATGCAAATGGAATTCAATTTTGTATCATGGTCATTGATCTCATGGTAGAGCCGCCATTTCAGGATATTGTTCCGGGTAGCCCGTAAACCATATTCTGCCAGACTCTTTCTAATCGTATCGTTTTCACGTTCCCGCTTGCTGAGATTTTTATCTGTTTCATTCCGTTCTTCTTTGCTTTGTTTCAGTTCCCGGGCCAATTCAATTCTGATCTCATCGAATTTGAAATACTTTGTAATAGTACCGGATTCATCTTTTTCGCTATACTTATTAATAATACTATTCACCAGATTGATCATCTGGTTGAGTATTTTCTCTACAACAGGTTGCCGGAGGGAGTTTTTAGGTAACAGAGATAATGTATGTTGCAACCGGCGGTTCCGGTTTTCTTCCGATGTAAGTGAATGACTGTGGTTATGGCCGGCATAACTCATTGCGTTTGTATATTCTTCACCTTCCATCAGATAAGGCAATAGCTTCCGGATCAACCGGGCCGATTTATTTCCGAAACCCTGTTTGGTAAAGTCTATATTCGCAAGGCGCTCAATTGTTTCATCATCCAGATCAAAGTTTTTACGGAGTGCAGCTCTGCATTCTGCCGGATCGTTCAGGGAATAGATCGTATGCCATAACTGATAAAAAGGCTCTTTCTCACATGCCGGATCTACAACTTTCATCCGTTTTTCACTCAGAATTTCACCTGTTTTCTTATCATATAAATAACAGGGATCTTCTTTTTCAAGTATATTCAGGTTGAATTGCAAAAGATGACTGTATGCGGGAGTGGTACCCAGGCATTTTTTTATTTCTAATTTAGTGAAATTGCCTTGTATGCCTCTTTCTAACTGTTTACCGGTAATGCACTCTTTTTTATGTAAACCTAATAGTTTACATAATTCGGTTGCTGTTAATTTGGGATGTTCATCCAGGTAGTGAAAAAGTAGCTGTTTTTGTTGTGGAGAAAGAGTAACGGGTTCTCCTTTGCGATTTGTGATACGGATGTTGTGTATGGATTCCCATATTTTCTCTATCTGGAATAAAGGTGAGCTTTTAGGTGCTACTTTGGGACCTATAAATATTTTTTTTCCTTCCTTTTCTATCCAGCGACCTTCAAATTCGCAGACGGATACCAACCCTTTCTGCGATTTCAGCGGTCGTTGGAAATAGATGATCCGGTCGCGGAGTTCGTTTTTCAGTTCTTCCGGCAGCAGGTGTTGTTGCCTCCGGCAAATAGCTTCAAACTCTTCTATATACGCTTCACGAGGAAAGATATTTTCTTTTACCCGGAAATATTCATTTCTTTTTAATTGAAGATAAAAATACTGTCCGATAGTGAGATTCTGCTCTTTAATTAACTGATAATTGTTTTTTATCTGTGTAAGATATTCTGTCTCTTTTTTGTTACTATTCTGATCCAGTTTACCGCTTTTATACCCCCGTTTCTGATTTAGCCATAATAGAAGCCTACCCAGTTCCTGTTTGGATATTTCTTCTGTAACAGCCCGGTTTCTAAGCGCCCACAATTCCATTTTAGGCATCTTCTTTAATTCTTCATCAGGCATCATCCCGTGTTTTCTTAAAAAATCTGCCAACAAGCCGCACCGTTGTTGATACCGGTCGTATCCTTTGCGGATAGTACGCGCTCTGGTACGCAATGCATTCCGGGTTTCACCGGTACCTTTACTGAAATCTTTTCCTTCTGTTCCTTCATAAGGAATTACCCTGCTTCCAAGTGCTATAATGTGAGTTGAATTTTCTGTTTCACGGATAATTGCCCATCCAATAGAAGCCGGCCCGAGGTCTAAACCCAATATTGTTTTCATTAAAAACTGATTTTAAGAATTAGATTTTTGCAAGTTAATATTTAATATTTATTCTGAAAAATATTGCAGAATAAAATAAAGAATATAACTTTGGCAATAATTTGGAGCTAATCACAATAAGGATTATTCCGTTGTGAAAACATGCAAGGCGGGGCAACTCGCCTTTTTGTTTGTAAATAAGTTGTTTGCAGTTTAAGCACAGATTTAAATCTGCGCCAGCGATACCAGCGACAAAACAAAAAAGCTTAAGTGGATAACATAATTATCTTCGCTATACCGGACGGAGAGACAGTTTTTTTCCAAATAACAAACAGATACATATTATAGACTAATCAATTTCATTTTTTAATAAATAACCCACCACAAGCATCAGGATATAACAAAAAGAAAGGTTATATAAAAAACAAGCAAACAGTAAAACATTTACCACTCCATTTTTATTATTTTGCAATTCAAAACAATGAAATAAAAGAAATATGCAAACGATAAACCTATTAATCTGTGACACATTTCCGGGATTGCTTCCGGCTTCTGTAGAATCGTACGGCATTATGCTTTGCAACCTCTTTTTATCTTCCACTCAACAGGAAATAAGATTTAAAACATATTATACACATCAGGGAGAACTGCCCCATGAAATTTTACCCAACGAACTTTATCTGATACCCGGTAGTAATTCCGGGGCTTACGAAGAGAAGAAATGGATTAAAGAATTAATCTGTTTCATCCGGGAAGCTAACAGGAAAAAAGTTCCTATGGCCGGGATTTGTTTCGGACATCAGGTCATCGCACAGGCATTGGGTGGCGAAGTACAACCTTCGGAAAAAGGTTGGGGAACAGGCATACGCACTTCCCGGATCATACGTAGTAACGGTTTGAAATACTTTCCCGAAGGTGCCCTTAGCCTTCATTACAATCATCACGACCAGGTGATTAAATTACCACCCGAAGCAATTTGTTTTGCAACGTCTGACTTTTGTCCGCATGAAGGATTTCAGATAGGCGATCACATCCTGACATTCCAGGGTCACCCCGAATATACCGATGAATATAATTTACATCTTATCTGCAATCATGGAGACAACGAGCCGGAAGAAATAAAAAAAGTGGCTATTGAAAGTATCCGCACAAAAGAGCATCAGGGATTACAGGTAGCCCGTTGGATATTATCATTACTCGAATAATTCTCCGGACAAACCTTTCCACAAACAGGCTTCTAAATCTACACAACCGTTTTTACGGAAATTTACTCCCTCGGCCAACAATAGCTCTTTTTGTTCCGGCCAACCGGGAGCCAGCCTTCCGGCACTATTCACCACACGGTGGGCTGGAATATATTTTCCGGCAGGGATGTGTTTGAGTGCATAGCCTACCCTGCGGGCATGCGCAGGGAAACCGGCCAATCGCGCAATCCATCCATACGTAATTACCTGTCCGGGCGGAATTTGTTTTACTATTGAATATACATCCTCATCAAATGTTTCCATAACAGAACAAATGTATAACGAATTTTCTTACCTTTACTGTATCAAATAAGAATTACGTAATGAAAAAGTTATCCATATATATTTTATCCCTACTATTTGTCTGTACTCTTTTTACCAGTTGCGAAATAGATGATGAAGGAGGTTATATTCAACAATACAACCTGCATGGCATCTGGTGGGCCGAATCGTGGGATGATGAGTATGGTGAAATACACGAACAACAGCTATTTTTTGATTACAGCGGCAGAGGTACAGAACACTATATCGTACACGGACCTTATGGATACCAGGAAACCTACTATTTTAACTGGGAATGGCTGGATGACAGAACTGTGATTATGTATTTCGAAGACGGTGATATCAGCCGTTTCGATATTTATGAATTAAACGGCTTTTTACTACGGGGCCGCCTGGGCAACAACAGCGTTTACTTTACACCCCGATGATATCTTAAACTAATAAGGCACAAATGAACGCAGACTTTTTTATTACTCTGCGTAATTCTGCGTTTTCCGCGTAATCTGCGTACTCTATACTTTAATTCATAAAACAGACTGTTCAGGCACAGATTTAAATCTGCGCCAGCGATGAACAGCGATAAGGCAAAAACTGACTAAGGAAACAGGTTTTACAAATTGATATAGCTTTTCAATGCTTCCACATACTTTTCAAAGGCCTCTATTCCTTTGGGGGTTATTTTGCAAATGGTTTGAGGCCGTTTTCCTTTGAATGTTTTTGTTACTTCTATATACCCGGCTTGTTGCAGTTTATCAATCTGCACACTCAGATTCCCGGCGGTAGCGTTTGTCTTCTCCCGCAAATAGACAAAATCCGCTTCCTCCACAGAAATCAAAATAGAGACGACCGCCAGCCTGAGTTCCGAGAGTAATAATGGATCTAATTCTTTAAACATTCTTACTCCTTACTTTATAGTTAAGATAATGTCCGGGAATAACCATCATTAAAAAGAATATAGCCGCAAACGCCGGAAATGATAAAATTCTCAGATTCATGTAATCCAGTAATAAAAGAACAATCGAAAGTGTCATCCCTAAAGCTCCGGAAATAACCAAAGGGCGAAATTCAATAACCAGCCCGGTCAGAGTAGTTCCGATGCCCATCATTAAAACAATGATAAACAAAATTGGGAAGTAATAGATAATAGAAACCATCGACAAAAGAAACCCGGTAATACCCAATACAGACCAGATATAGCCAATCACTTTATCAATATAAGTAGTAACATAAGGAGTCTTTTTTCTTCTTCTGTTATATAGTATGGAAATAGTACCGGCACCTGCCGGTAATAGTAACCAAAGCCATTGCCAATAATAACTTTTTGTATAAAGTACTGTCCCCCATACCAGCAGTGTAACAAATATAGTCATATATCCCCAGATCAGGAACATGGTACCGCTACCTTCTTCCATCTTCCGCTTTGTATTGCGGATCATACTAGCGATTAATACTAAACTCTCTTTTTCGTTTAATTGTCTGTCCTGCATTTCTTCCATGATCGATGAATTTAATTGTAAAAGTAATAGTAAATTTATTATTTCCGGTTTTATTCCGGATTATTTCATGCCCGAACCTCTCTCCAAACGTTCCTTTCTTGCATCCGGATCATTCTCTACAGTCCGTTTCTTAACCGATTTACCCGACTTGAAGTTATACTGCAAAGATATTTTTACAGTCCGGGAGTTTCGTCCGTCCATAATTTCCGAAGTGTTCATATAAGTACCCATATCCGCAAAGTAAGCGGCTTTATGATTAAACAGGTTATGCATACCTAAAGATACATTCAGCCGGTTATTTAACAGTTTCTTTTTTAATTGCGTATGCAACAGGTGAGCCGGTTCGATACCCGAATTAGCCGAATACAGACGGCTTGTACCACTATAGGTAAATTCGAGGAAAAAGTCCGCAGGCAGAGTAATGGCTGCTGTGCTATGTATAAAATAGAGGTAATGCGCACTTACTTTATCTCCTTTGATTTCACGGATATCCTGTTTTACACCTGTAAAATTCGTATTTACAGAAAGCCATTTAGCAAAACGCACCGGGCAATTGATATTAATAAAATAGTGGTTTTCCATATAATGATTTTCAGGAATAATATATTTTACATCTGCATCCGTCGGATCCGTTTTAGTAACCTCCCGTATCAGGTCTTTGTACATATTGGCGCCTACTGTTAAGGTGTACCGGTAATTATAGACAGCTGTTAGACTCACCCGGTTTATATAAGTAGGGCGTAATTGCGGATTCCCTATCATATACGAATAATCCGAATACTGAACCCGGTTAGAGTTTAAATGCCAGAAGTTAGGACGTTGTATATTGCGTGCATACTGACCGATGAGCATAAACGTATACATAGGGTTAAACGCATAGCTGGCTGTCAGATTCGGAAATAGATCGAAATACTTTTTATCCACTTCACCTTTGCCGGTCGTTTGCGTATACTCACCCCGCACACCGGCCAACAAACTGAATCCGCCTATATCTGTCGAAAAAGTGCCGTATACCGCACTGATATTTTCTTTATAATCCAGCGAATAATTATAGTCATCCAGTGGATTCCATACAGAATTATATTCCCCTTCATAAAAGGCCCGGTTCAACACTTTATTATGGGTATAACGGGCACCCGCTGCAATTTTCATTCCGTTACGTAGTTTCTTATCTGCCATAACATCGGCTGTATAAATCCCGTAATCCGATTTCGAGTTACTTCTGTATACCGAATCCACAGAACCATACGATGAATGATACAGCGATTGATAATCATTATTCCCTGTTACTTTCTTTTGGGTATAATCAACAACAAATTTTACGATCGAACCTATCGTATCCAGCCTATACATATAATCCAGCGTAGTAGATAAATTCCGGTTGTTCTCTTTCTGCCGGTAATCGCTTTCACTACTGATCAAAGCATCTTCCAGTATTCCACTGGTCTCTGCGGTTGAAAAAGTTTTTTCCTCCTGTGCCCAAAATTCTACTTCCGCCCCCAAACTGTTCCGGTCATTCAATTCATAAATAACACCTACTCTTCCCATTCCCAGAGAGGGTTTACTCTTCATATAAGATAAGGATTCAAACCGGTTCCCTGCCGGAGACTGATACGAACGGGCTTCCATCATTTCGGTTTCGTTTTTGGGTGTTATACTACCTGTAGCAGAAGCATTCCACATCCATTTGCCGGAAAGGGCATTGATCGTAGCCGAAGGACGGTAGTTTTCATAATATTTTCCCTGCGAAGTTTGCAATATCACATTTCCATCTATACAATTATCCTGTTTTTTACGAAGAATAATCCGGATTATTCCTCCTCCCGAATCGGCACTATATTCAGCACCTGCCTGAGGTATTACTTCCACACGCGCAATATCCGACGAACGGTAGTTACGTAGATAAGCAGCCAGTTCTTTGGATGTAAGCTTTAACTCGCGGTTATTGATAAACACCTTTGTACCTCTGGTTCCGTTTATAGAGATTCCTTCATCGTCTACCCATACGCCCGGTGCCAGTTGCAACACCTCTGCCGCATCTTTATTCATTAGGGTAGGTATGTTATTATTTACCTGCATCACAAACCGGTCGGCCTCCCGTGTAATAGTCGAAGCCGTAACTACAACAGCATCCAGTCCGAAAACGCCGTCTTCCATAGAGAAAGTACCCAACTCACCGTTATCACTTGTTAGCTGCACCTCTTCCTCCAGCGTTTTATAAGTAATATTCTGAACCTTCAGCAGGTAATTACCGGTCTCTGCGGTAAATGTAAAGTGTCCCTCTGTATCAGTGATAGCCGCCGCAACCTGGTTTCCCTCTTTCAGCAAGACTACTGTTGCAAAATCAACAGGCTCCCCTCCCCTGTTTACAACATAGCCTGAACGCTCCTGTGCAAAACAGGTTGCAGACAACACCAGCATAGATAGATAAATAATAACAGTTCTCATATCGGTTTTTATTAATTACCCATTAACTCTTTTATATTCACCAGTTTTACCACAAGTTTATTGGTATCTTCCTGTATCTTTACTTTTTGTTTTCTGAAACAGGGTTCCACCGGTATCTGCTGTTCGTCCATATCCAGTTGATAATTTTCATTCAAATCCTGAAAGGCTGAAACATCCACCAATCCCACCGGAACATTTTCCAATGTATGGACAATAGTCTCTTTACCGGTTACCGGAATCATATCATATACCATTTGCTGAGGATCACTACTACTTGTAACAGCTACCAGTATACTCCCTTTTACCTCTTTAATACCTTTCACTTCTATAGTGAGGTTTGCTGTTTGTGCCATAACATTTTCGCTGAATAACATGACACCAACCAAAACTAAAACTTTAATCACAAGACTTTTCATACTCTTTGTTTTTTAAATGATTAGTAATTCTTTTCTGCTTTCTCTTTAATCAACACTGCAAATATAAATAAGTTTATAATATAAACCTATTTATTTGGTAAATATTTTTACAATACACAAACAACATCCTATTTTCATACTTTTGCATTTTCGTCTACACAGGCACAACTTCACCTCCTGCACAGGCTCAACTTTGAGGTCTGCACAGGCACAACTTTTTGTCTGGACAGGCACAACTCTCCGGCTACACAGGCACAACTTTCCGGCCAGACAAGCACAACTTTGCATCCTACACAGGCACAACTTTGGGGTCTACACAGGCACAACTCTTAAAACTTCACCTTTTGTAGTCTCTATGAAGTGCCTTCCGGCTTTGATACTTCACCCTTATTAAAGCCGGAAGGGTCCCTACTTCCGCAGAGACCCTTCCGGTTTTTCATTCTTCATTCTTCATTCTTCATTTTTTATTCCGTTTGTATGCTATCAACCGGATTTTCCCTGGCTGATTGCCAGTTTTGTAACGTAACAGTTACCATCGTAATAAAGGCCACGATGATAAAGGCCAGTACAAACACCCACCAATAAAGAGGGGTTTTATAGGCAAAATTCTGCAACCAGTGTGTAACTCCATAATAAGCAAGCGGGGCAGCTATTACAAAACAAATACAAACAATATACAAATAGGTTCTGCCAAACATAAACAGGATGTCTTTTATCTCCGCCCCCATCACTTTACGGACACCAATCTCTTTCCGGCGGTATTGCGATTCAAAAAGTACAAGCCCAAATACACCCACAATCGAGATCACAATGGCCAGCAGGCTAAACAAGGTGATCATTTTATTTAAACTCTCTTCTTTATAATACAATTGTTCAAACAGTTTATCATAAAACTCTACCTCTACCGGGAAACCGGGATCAATTTTTGCAACCGATTCCCGGATGTGGTTCACTGCCGCAAAATAATCAGTACCGGATTTTAAACGGATATAACTTACCGCCATTCCAAAAGGAGAATTATAAGAGGGCGAGAAAAGATAATTTGCTGACTCATTACGAAGAGAAGTAAAATTCACATTTTCCGAGAAACCAATCACATGGCCTGTAAAAAACCGGAAATCGTAGGTTCCTAATTCCATAGAATATTTATCCCTGATCTGCTGATTGGCAATTAAAATAACATTTCCGGACTCCATATCACCGGGAGTTGGTTCCCTTCCTTCCACAATATCAATACCCATCACAGAAAAGAAATTGGGAGATATACCTTGTAAAAAATACTGGATTGTATAACCATTATACTCGAAATTAGATGTCGAATACATATCCCTGCTTCCCAGTTTCTGAGAAGAAAAGGCTACATCCTCTATGCCGGCATACGATTTCAGGTTATTAACCAATGCTTCTCTGTTATTAGCATAAAATGTACTGTTTAAATCTATAATAGCAATCTGGTCTTTATCAAAACCGGAAGTAAAATCCAGCATCAGTCGTCGTTGTAACTGTATAAAAAGAGAAGCGATAATCAAGACTACAGAAACAACGAACTGGAAACCTATCAGCAGGGTTCTCATCCGGCGGCCTTTCTCAGACAATCCGAAATTGCCTTTCAGAACCAGGGCCGGAGGAAAAGAGGTACTATAAAAAGCCGGATAAAGCCCTGCCACGATTCCGCAGACCAGTGCTATCACAACAGCAAAGAAAACGACCTGCAGATTATGGCCGATATCAATACCGGCTTCGGTAAAAGAGAACAAGTTTGTTTTTTGTAGTATATATACCAAACCAATAGCCAACAGGCACGAAAACAGACTGATCAGTACCGACTCCACCACCATAGCCAGCTGCGATAAACGATCCGGGCTACCCAATACTTTTTGTGTATTGATGCTTTTAATCCGCATCGGGGTCAGGGCCGTACTGAAGTTGGTATAATTAATCGCAGCAATAATAATCACCAGAAAAGCAATTCCCAGGAACAGGAAAGTAGATTCGCGGCTGCCACTCTTAAAATTATCATTCCATCCCTCATTACGGAAATAGATAGAGGTAAAAGGCACCAGACTCAACCGCTTATCCGAATTATACAATTTGGAATAATCAAAGCTATTGTTAAAAGTTTCTTCTACCTGTGAAGCCAGCGAAGCATCCTTTAATAACAGATATCCGATAAAGTTACTGGAATTCCAGTTATCTATATCACAATCCGGATCAATAGCCGTATAGATCGCATTTTTCAGTTGTGTATTATCCGGAAAATCTTTGTAAACAGCTCCAATGGTAAAGTCTTTCCGTTCCTTCGTCCAGATATCCTCTTCCGCATGTAACTGCTTGCCGGTAGCCGGTTCGCCGGGAAATAATTTCCGGGCCAGACTAAGGGGGATAATAACCTTTTCAGGATCCCGTAAACAATCTTTATCACCTTCAATAACTGGAAAATCAAATACGTTTGTTATTCCGGCATGGCAGGTAATCACCTGTTCCCTCACTCCCTGTTTTTCCCCGTTGCGGATTACAGAAAAGTAAATATCAGACAAATAGGGGTTAATTAGTGTACCGGCTTCGATATGGGGAGACGACTGAATCACTGCCTCTACTAACGGACGCACATGGATAACCGAAAAGTTCCCATAATCCTTATCCGGAAAATCAATCCTGAATACCCGGTCGGCCGTTGGGTGGCACTTGTCAAAATCATACTCATACTTTACCTGTATCACAATTATGATAAAGGCGGCAAACGCAACCAACAGCCCTACAATATTCAGCCAGGTAGCTACTTTAAAACGCCTGAACAAACTTACAAAATTCCTCAGAATGGTTCTCATACCTATTACATTAAACCGTTATTCATTCTTTATACTTTCTACCGGATTATCGGTTGCCGCGCGCCAGTTCTGCAATGTAACAGTAATCATAACGATCAGCGAGATTACGACAAACGAAGCCGCGAATACCCAGATATAAACAGGGGTTCTGGTTGCAAAATTCTCCAACCATTTTACCACGCTGTAATAAGCAACCGGTACAGCTATAAAAAAGCAAACCAATACAATATAGAAATAGGATTTATTAAACATGATCAGGATATCCAATACTCCGGCTCCCATTACTTTACGTACGCCAATTTCTTTTTTCCGGTATTGTGTTTCAAACACGACCAGCCCAAATACGCCTACGATAGAGATCAGGATAGCTAACAGACTGAACAGTGTTATCATTTTATTCAGATTTTCTTCTTTCTTATACAGTTCATTGAAAAACTCATCATAGAATTTTACCTCTACGGGGTAAGCCGGGTCAATCTCATTCATTGTTTTCCGGATATGCTCCACAGCCTCCCTGTAATTGGTTCCTGCCTGCATACGTACATACGAGATATTGAGTGTTTGCCACGGATTATTCATTATAAACGCGATATTATAATCGCCCTGTCGCAAAGAGGTAAGGTTTACATTTTCACAAAATCCGATAATCTCTGTCTGATCTTCATCTTCATCCAGGCTGCGCCAGCCGGTAGAAATATCATATTTATCCTGTATCGAACGGGTAAAAATTATTTTTTCTTCCTTTTCATTGTTATTCCCTACTCTACCTTCTATCATGGGAATACCCATTACATCCAGAAAGTTATTAGACACATATAGCTGATAATAAAGCACATCTTCTCCCAGATATTTAAAGATATTTATTGAATAGATATCTTTCGATCCGACTTTATCATTAGCAAACGCTACATCTTCAATACCAGGATACTGTTTCAACGTGTTTACATACGCTTCTTTATTGTTTTTGGCTATAGTCTCTCCTATATCCACCACAGCGATCTGGTCTTTATCAAAACCATAGGTACAATTTTTTATATAATCCCGCTGCAGGTATACAAAAACAGAAACGATAATCAATACTGTAGATACAACAAACTGGAAACCCATCAGAATTGTTCTTAACTGACGCCCCTTTGGAGATAATCCAAAACTACCTTTCAAAACTAATGCCGGAGGAAACGAAGTCATATAGCGCGCCGGATAAAGCCCCGCTATCAGACCAACAATTACAGAAAGTAAAAGAGCGGTCCAAATCACCGGCAGGTTATCCGCAATATTCAAATCCGCTTCCATAAAAGAGAGAAGGGCTGTTTGCTGAAGAAGAGATACAATTCCTATAGCTATTAAACAGGAAAGAAAACTGATCAGTATAGCTTCACTCAGCAGACTCGTCCTTAACATACGGTCCGAACTACCCAACACTTTCTGTGTATTGATACTCTTAATACGAAGTGGTGTCAGAGCCGTACTAAAATTAGTAAAATTAATAGCTGCGATCACCACGATAAACAAAGCTATACAAACCAGTAAAAAGGTCATTTCCCGGCTACCGGTCCGTACTACCCACTCTGCATCCAGATTCTCATTGAAATAGATATTGGCAACCGGCGTTAGTTTCACACTCAACTCATCCGCACCTACTGTCGCAAAACTTACCTTCGAGAAATCAAAATTACGATTAAAATTATCCTCTACCAACTTAGCAGATGCCGGCGAATCCAGTAAAACATACGCAAAATAGTTCCGGGAGTGCCAATTATCTTTCTCATCATCTTTTGCAATAGCCATATAAATCCCGTTTCTGAACTGGGTATTCCCCGGGAGGTCATTGTACACCGCACCTATCGTAAAATGATTTATCCATTTCAACCACAAATCCTCATCTGTATGGATTTGTTTTCCTATAGGATTTTCATTTCCAAACATCTTTTCAGCCAGACTTTGCGGAATCATTACTTTTTCGGGATCATCCAGACAATCCGGATCACCCAGTACAACCGGAAAATCAAACATTTTCATTAATTGTGGTTCCAGCATAATCACCTCTTCATTGAAGCCGGTTTTATGGTCACCTGTTAATTTATAGAAATAGGAAGGCAAATTAAAAGGTTTTATCAGTCCCCCCATTTCTATATGGGGCGACGAATTTACAAATTCATCTACAAAAGGACAGCTTTGTATCATACCAAACAATCCTTCATCCGTTAAATCTACCCGGTACAACCGGTCCACATTCCTGTGAAAGCGGTCAAAATTATATTCGTACCTTACCTGTATCAAAATTACAATGAAAGCGGCAAAGGCAACCGCCAGGCCGGCTATTGTTAGCCCGGTTGCCATTTTAAACCGCCTCAACACACTCAGAAAGTTTCTTATTATAGTTTTCATATAGAATAATATTCCGGTTCGTTCAATACTATCCACCGGTTTCCCGTTAGCTACCTACCAGTTAAAAAGGTATAATCAAATAAATTCGGTTACGGAAGAAACTATGCTTCCGTCAAACAGGCTCACTACCCGGTGGGCGAAACCGGCATCGTGCTTGGAGTGGGTTACCATAATAATAGTAGTACCCTCTTTATTCAGTTCGGTAAGCAATTCCATCACTTCCAGCCCGTTTTTACTATCTAAGTTACCGGTCGGCTCATCCGCCAGTATCAGTTTCGGGTTGGATACTACCGCACGGGCTATCGCCACACGCTGCTGCTGACCTCCGGATAACTGCTGCGGGAAATGCGTAGCACGGTGGCTGATGTTCATCCGTTTCAGGATATCATTTACCATCTGCTTCCGTTCAGAACTCTTGATATTCAGATACGTCAGCGGTAACTCCACATTTTCAAAGACATTCAGTTCGTCAATCAGGTTAAAACTCTGAAACACAAACCCAATGTTTCCTTTCCGCACCTGTGTACGCTCTTTTTCTTTTAAATGTCCTACCTCTTTTTCCAACAGATAATAATCGCCCGAAGAAGGATTATCCAGCAGCCCCAGAATATTCAGCAGCGTAGATTTCCCACATCCCGAAGGTCCCATAATAGCCACAAATTCCCCCTCTTTGACCTCCATAGAGATATGATTCAAAGCGATTGTTTCAACCTCTTCTGTCCGGAAATACTTACTTAAATTCTCAATTTTAATCATAATAACCAATATTTATTTGTTATTTATTTCACTTCTGCCTTTATTAAAGCAAACCCCGTGCCAAACAAAATAACACACTAAATAACAGACAATTAAAAAACGGAGGACAGATAAAAGATGTCAAATATTTAGACAAGAGTGTATAATATTTAGACAAACTTTTTATTAGTTAAGAACTCAATCGAAAGGATAATAAATTCCAGCCTGGTACGAAGTGCTGGGATATTCAGAAGATTGATTAATACTTTTAAGGTGTTGATTTTATGTTTTTCCCCTCTCGGGCTACTCTCTACACACTTCTTTTCAGGCGGTAGACCTATTCTGGCTTAAACCCCGATAGTGGGTTGAACCCCACCATTCAACACCCTATCGGGGTTGTTGAGGCAGAGAGTCTTTGCCAGCCCCCGGTCGCTACGCTTCACCGGGGGTTATTCACATTTTACCCTCTTCGGGGTAATTACTTATAATTGGTAACTTTATCAAAGAATGAAGAAATTCTTTACAAAATCTCACAAAAGGAGAGAGTAATACTTTAGTTGATTACCCTACCCGACGGGTAATTTCGCGTACCAGGGTTGCTTTATCTACCACACCGGAGCGGCGCCATACGGCTTCGCCGTTTTTAAACAAAATAAAAGTAGGGAATGATTTAATACCAAATTGTTGAGACAGGATTCTGTGTTCGTCTACATCAATCTTCACTACATGTGCATTTGGCTGTTCGCGGTCGATCTGATCCATAATAGGATCCATCATTTTACAGGGGTCGCACCAGTTAGTATGAAAATTCACCAAAACACACTTCTCCCCGTTAATTAGTTTTTCAAACGTTTCCATAAAATTTTTCTTTCAAATTCTGACAGCCAGGGTCAGCTTACCATTTTTATAACCTAAACATCTTTAATTAAAAACAGGCTGCAAAGGTAAACAATCTCATATAGATATCATTGATAGAGTAATAAACCCTATCTATTTTTATGTTCTTTTGTTCTTATGTCTAAAATTCCGATTTTAATTGTTTCTTTGTAATCGCATATTAAACAGATTCTTTATGACCATCGAACTCTTTTACACCGCTCTTTACCTGATGATCGCTATAGCGGTTGTTGTTTTTATCGCTCTTTATTTTGTAGATGCCGGTTACGGAATGTTTAACACCGTCAGGTGGGGCAAAACCGTCAGCAACCGGGTGGGCTGGACAATCATGGAAGCACCGGTCTTTTGTATTCTTGTTTCCATGTGGATATGCTCGGATAGAAACGGAATGTTAGTACCGTCAATTATGCTCTCCCTGATGCTTCTGCACTATTTCAACCGGGCCTTTATCTATCCTTCTCTGTTTCCTACAAAGAGCCGGATGCCGGTTGCTATTGTCTGTATGGCTATTACTTTCAATCTGATAAACGGCATGTTGCAGGGTGGATGGCTGATGTATCTTGCTCCTATAGACATGTATACAACCGGATGGCTTCGGACTTCACAGTTTATAGGCGGACTCCTGTTATTCTTTACCGGGATGGATATCAATATACATTCCGATAAGGTCATACGGAACCTGCGGAAGCCGGGAGATACCCGCCATTACCTGCCACAGAAAGGGTTATATAAATATGTTACTTCGGCCAATTACTTCGGAGAATTCGTAGAGTGGACAGGGTTTGCGATTCTCACCTGGTCGCTCTCCGGAGCTGTTTTTGCAATCTGGACCTTTGCCAATCTGGTACCCCGTGCCAATGCTATATACAAACGTTACCGAACCGAGTTCGGCGACGAAGTGGGCAACCGGAAACGGATAATTCCTTTTATTTATTAAACCCCAACAAGGAAGCAGAATGATTCAGACAGCAGTTATCACAGGAGCCTGCGGAGGGATAGGTACAGAGATTAGCCGTGCATTGGCCATCGCAGGCTACCGGGTAGTCATGGCATGCCGCGACACCCAAAAAGCCGGTGCACTAAAAGAACGACTGGTTCACGAAACAGGCAATTCCCTGATAGATATTGTTGCCCTCGATCTTTCGCTGTTACAATCCGTTCGTACCTGTACACAGAAGATCATAACAACCTATGGTACTATCCATTTATTGATGAATAATGCCGGAACCATATCTACCGGTTTCAGGCAAACAGAAGAGGGTATTGAAGAGACTGTATGTACCAATTATATAGGCCACTACCTGCTTACCCGCAGGCTGGCTGAATATATGCCGCCGGGTTCCCGCATTGTAAATATGATCTCTTGTACTTACCCACTGGGTCGCCTTGATTTTCCTCACTTCTTTACACATGGCAGGAAAGGGCGTTTTTTCAGGCTTGCGGTATATAGCAATACCAAACTGGCACTCCTGCTCTTTACACACCAATTATCCAAACAGTTAAAAGAGAAAGGGATTACTGTCAACGCTGCCGATCCGGGCATTGTTTCTACCAATATGATCGCTATGCACCAATGGGTTATCGACTCACTGGCCAACATCTTTTTCCGCCCTTTTATCCGTACACCGCGCACAGGAGCTTCCGGTGCTATCCGTATGCTACTGGACCCATCTTACAGCCAATATACCGGTTACATCTGTACAGTTAATAAAATAAAGAAAATCCCGGAAAAATATATCAATCATACACAACAATATCAACTGTGGGAAGAAACTGAAAGATTGGTGCAACCGTTTTTATAAAAGAGTCTTTATAGGTAATATACCTGTTTTTGTTGATCTATATTTGCAGAAACAAACATTCTATTCTTATCTATGCTAACACATTGCGGAACCCAATCTATGGAGTCGGATAGGCTACTTCTCAGACCGTTTGTTTATACAGACGATGACGATATGCTTGCTTACTGGATCAGCGATCCCGGAATACAGTCCATGTACTCCGAACCGGTATACACCACCAAAGAAGAAGTTAAAGAATTATTGGATAAATATACCGGTTCTTATACCCGGCCCGACTATTACCGGTGGGCTATTATCGAAAAACAATCCGGTATCTGTATCGGTCAGATAGCTATCTTTCTGGTTGACAATAAAAACCATTTCTGCGAAATTGAATACTGCCTCGGCAGCTTGTTTCACCGCAAAGGATATATGACGGAGGCTGTTAATACATTACTCGGCTTTTGCTTTACCCGGGTAAATTTCCATAAAGTACAGGTTTGTCACAAAGAAGGCAACATCGCTTCGCAGGGCGTGATCCGGAAATGTAATTTTACGTACGAAGGAACTTTACGGGACTTTTTCTTCATGGATGGACGGTATGTAAACCGCCTTTATTATTCCATGCTTAAAAAAGAGTATTTCCCGGAATAATGCCCCGATGCCCTGATAAGATACTTTTATGTACGTTCCCAATACAAGATAACGGCAAAATTACAAACCGTTCAATCCCTATCTGTAAGTATTTTGCAAATAAATTTGGAGAGTTGAAAAACACCTTTTATATTTGCGTAACCAATTACGTAATAACACAATTAATTAATAGAGAAGATGGATTTTTTCAATAAGACAGGTAAGATGGCACTGGGCAGCCGACTACGTATGCTGACAGATATGATAACAGAAGATGCTACAAAGATTTATCAACTGTACGGGGTAGACATAAAAGCGAAATGGTTTCCGGTATTTTTTATTTTATCAGACGGCGAGCCTCATACTATTACCTCTATAGCCAAAGAGATAGGACATTCGCATCCGTCAGCAAGCAACATGATCCGGGAAATGTCGGCAAAAGGATTGGTAAAAGAGAAAAAAGATAAAGCAGACGGCAGAAGGAATATGGTATAATTATCCCGTAAAGGAAAGATTGTTGCAGATAAAATGCCCGACCAGTACACGGATGTAATGGCGGCGATAGAACGCATATCCCAACAAACCCGGCATGATCTGTGGAAAGCCATAGAGGAATGGGAATATCTGCTTTCAGAAAAATCGCTTCTGAAACGGGTAGAAGAAGAGAAGAAAGCCCGGGAAAGCAAAAGTGTCCGGATTATTCCTTATGAACCACACTATAGAGAAGCGTTTAAGTCGCTCAATGAAGAGTGGATTACCCGTTATTTTGAAATGGAAGAGACCGACCACAAAGCACTGGATAATCCGGAAGCATATATTCTGCAAAACGGGGGACATATCTTTGTAGCCCTTTACAAAGAGGAACCGGTTGGTGTATGTGCCCTGCTGCATATGGACGATCCCACCTACGATTATGAACTGGCAAAAATGGCCGTGAGTCCTAAAGCCCAGGGAAAAAGTATAGGTTTCCTGTTGGGACAGGCCGCTGCAAACAAAGCGGTAGAACTTGGCGCATCCAACATATATCTGGAGAGTAATACGATACTGAAACCGGCAATCAATTTATACCAGAAATTGGGGTTTAAAAAAGTGGCTGGACATACCACTCCCTACAAACGTTGCAACATACAAATGGAATTGTCTTTGCACGAATAAAGGAAATGGTTATCTGCCCACTAGATTGGCGGGACACTACGCCGAACAAAAGTTATTGTACAAATCTGTTAAACCCTTAGTTTGCTATACCGTTACCACCTACACCTGCCTTCCAGGGTTTTATACTGGAAGATATTTCCACAGGAGTTTTCTGTACGCTGATTTCCCAGTAATGTTCTGCCCCACTTTCAAAGCTGGTATTTTCAGGAATAGGCCAGACATACGTATCTTCTCCTATTATAAATTACACCTGCCATTGCCCTTTACTTACACTGGTTGCAGGTAATAGAATTGCTTCATATTGAATTCCCTTTGTTTGGGTATAAGCAGCTATAGAACTGACAGTGGCCTTATAGTTCCTCAATGTAGCATCTTTCAGATTAAAATAAGCTTCGGTATTCATTCCTGTTATAAGAAACGTCATTTCTTCCAGATCGCTCGCTTTCAGACCATCGCCGGGAGTAGTCTTAATAACAAATTTACAAAGTTTATGCTCAAAAAGAAAATTTACATCGGGATCGTTTTTATCATAACCCGTTGTATTATACCTGTAAGTAGTTGCATGAAGAAGGTCAATATTAGCAGGTTTACTCTGGTCAGAGAGGTTTACTGGATACATAAAGTCCTCCATTTTATCCTGCCCGGTTCCACTTTCTTTATAGGGATAATAGGCAATAAAATCAAACTTATCCGAACCATTTACCGGAAAAAATATATCTTCACCGGCAGCTGTAAAGGTTCCATCCCCATCCGTAGTGTATTCTCTGTTTTCTGCTTCCATTGCAATGGTGTTGGTCCCATTTTTTACCATATAAATACCGATGGCATCCCCATTCTCCCAATCCGTATCCGAAGCCCGGCTTTGGGCTATAATTTCTCCCGATTCAGTACCAATCTGAGCGGAAAACCGTACGTTCACCATTCCATCATTACCTGTATTTTCTTCTTTGTTGCATGCTGTAAATATACATGCAATTGCCAACAGAGTGGCGAACATTTTGTTCAATCTTTTCATTTCAATTTTTATTTAAAGAAGTATTAATTGTTCAATTTATTTATTTTTATAATCACCTGCTTCCTCCCTAAAGCATAATACAACCCGGAAACCATAATTCGTATTGATAGAGGACGGAGTTGCCTGATTCCGGTTTGCAGAACGGCACTCGCTCGCCGGAGTATTCCAGCTACCACCGCGCAGCACACGATTAGTACCCGAGACAGGGCCGGAAGGATTAATAACCGGATCGCCGGCATTGTTACTGCCAAAGTCAGCCCTGTACCAATCCGCACACCATTCGTAAACGTTACCATGCATATCATACAGATTCCATTGATTCGGATATTTTGTTCCTACCTTCTGAAGGGCAGACGTGTTACCCGAATACCACATATAATCACCGTTAGCCGTACTACCATAGCTATAGGCTCCCGGTCCGCCTGCCCGGCAGGCATACTCCCATTGAGCTTCCGTGGGCAGACTGCCTCCGGTCCAGTCTGCGTATGCTTTCGCTCCATACCAGGAAACCATTGTAACCGGATAATTTTCGAAACCCGGCACAGGAATCCATTCATTACTATCCCACCGGACACCTTGTAAACTTCCCTCAATGAATAGCTGCTCCTGTGTAATAATCGAACCGTTCTCATTGTATGCAACATTTCCCCGTCCATTGCTACCGATACCCTTTGAATTTAAAAAATCCGCATACTGAGCATTGGTAACCGGATATTTACTCATATAAAACGATTCGGTCAATGTTACCTGATGAGAAGTTTCATCCGTATTCCGGCCGGTTTCACTATCAGGACTCCCCATCGTAAAAACACCGGCGGGAATTTTCACAGTTTCTACAGGTACAGGATCCGCCGTACCGGGAACCGGATTTCCTGTAGTATCCCAAATATCGATATTCACCTGCTCAATGCTGATACCCTGTTCACTGATTCCAATATCGAAAGTGTGCGTTTTGCCCTGAGAAAAAATAAAATCGTCAGGTATGGTCCAGGTGAAATAAGTTAGGGAGACTGTAGAATGTCTAATACTAAATCTAATCGTTTTTCGGGTGGCTATAGGATTGGAGTCGGGAAATAAAAGCGCTTCCAATACGGCAAAATCAGCATCCGAAATGTCCCATTTAAGGAATGAAGCATAGGTATTCGAACTTCTGTTCCTGTGATTAACAAATGTTCCATCTTTCAGTGAAAAATCCGCTTCCGTATATACATTACTCATTTGAACTTCAAGTGTTGATAAATCCATCTCGTCTACTCCCTGTCCCTGCGTTCTTGTTACATTTAGAATAATCTTACTGAGCGCATGGTGGAATTCTAATTCGGCTGAATCATTATTTCTGGCTTTATTAACTACATTATTACTATAGAGCAAGTCTATTTTTGCCTGTGTTTCCGGGGTACTTTGTTTAAGTAATGAAACCGGATAGAGATATTCACCGGTTACCTCTCCTACACCGGATCCTTTATCCCCGTAAGGATAGTAAGCAATAAAGTCTACATTTCCGCCGGACTGGGGATAACAGATTATTTCCGCCGGGTCTGCCGGTAACAAATCCGCCCGGGATGCCGGAGTGCCGGGCCAGACGGTGTATTTTATATTATCGGCTTTTTCCGCAATACCGGTTGCGGAAAGTTCTTGTCCGGTATGTACCATAAATATGCCGACAGCATCCGTGGCAACCCATTCATCGCCGTTATTTGTTGTACGGGTACCCGGAGATAAAAACCGCACCGGAAGCGGAAGTAAACCGGACTTCTAACGGTTCATTTCCATCTGCCGGAATCCCTTCCTCCTGCGAACAACTACTAAAAAGGGCTATCCCCAAAAGAAACAGGTACAGAAAGAAACCGGTTACAGGCTTTTTTACACTTTGTTTTATTACTGTGATCTTCATATTTCGTTTTATCTTTTCAAAATACAACCCGGAAACCTATATTAATGTCATAACTATCAGGAGATGCCCGGAAACGGGAGGCCGACCGGCATTGAATAGAAGGATTGCTGAAAGATCCTCCCCGCATGACACGCTCTGTACTACCTGTATCGGGGCCTGTGGGGTTTGTCTGAGAAGCTGTGCCATAACTACCATACCAATCCGAACACCATTCTTTCACCAGGCCATGCATATCGTAAAGACCAAAGTTGTTTGGTAATTTCGCACCTACTATATGGGATGTATTGGAACTGTTTTCATCATACCAGAGATAATTTCTATTTATTGATTTTCCGAATGACCAGGGATAGTCCGGAGATTCTGTTCCTGCCCGGCAGGCATATTCCCACTGTGCTTCGGTAGGTAGGCTGCCCCCTACCCAGCGGGCATATTCATCTGCCCCATACCAGGTAACGTTTACCACCGGATAATCACCGCAATCTATAGCCGGCTCCCATCGCTGGTCCGTATCATTCCAGTGCAATCCCCAATCTGTGGTCCCTGTAGTGGCTACAATTAATGTTTGCGAACCATCCTTTGTTGTCTCATATAATCCGGAACCATTAATATTCCTGTCATTCAGGAACGCTGCAAATTGTATATTGGTAACCGGATATTTGCTCATATAAAACGGTTCAGTCAGTGTTACCGGATGCGGGGTTTCATCAGCCTGCCTGCCGGTTTCATTCAAAGGAGTTCCCATGGTAAAAGAACCGGCAGGAACCGGAACCGTATGAATGGCTTTGGGTAAAGGGATTTGATACCGCTCCACCTTTGCATATTTCAGGTCCGGTACGGAAAGCCCCTGACCGGTAAAAAGCTGGCGGTCTTCATGCTCAAACCAGAACAGGCTGCCTTCTGCCCCAAGTTCCTGTACCGGAACTGTCGCCCGGTAAATGTAGCAGGTATCACCACCGGCCTGTCTTACCCATTGCATAGTGAAATTTACCGGATCATTATTTTCTGTAGCAATACTGACTCCATTATCCGGTAGGTTCTTCTCTATTTTGCTTAGATCAAGCCTGATTCCGGGCTTTACATTCCGCAGCTTCACAGTCAGATTCTCACTGGGACCAAACCCTTTTCCCTGTACCGGAACCTGTACCTCTATCATAGCGACAACAAAGCGATAAGGGAAATCAAACAACATAGCGTTTCTCCAACGTCCCGTATCCGGTTTAGCTGTCATCACATAAGAGAACTTCTCAGATTGGCCGGCAGATACATCAAAAAACATTTCTAACGGATTAATTGACTCCGGGTCACCCATATTATCATCGTACGGATAGTAACCATAAAAGTCATGCCGGTGGTCATTCTTCCAGTACATCGTTTTTTCCGGTTCCCATAATTTTGTAGTAGCGTTATAAACAACTTTGAGGTTATGGATATAATTTCCGGCGGCACTAAGCGGAATCTTTTGTCCGGCTAATCGTGCCACGGCAAATATACCTATAGCATCCCCATCTTCCCATCCGGAAATAAACCTGCTGTCGGTAGCCACTTTTGTTTCCGGAGTATCTGTTTCTCCCAATCCGGCTATGCTGACTTCAAAACGGATCACATCGTCGCCTTCCGGACTCGCTAACCCGGTATCTTTATCATCTTTATCGCAGGAAGCTAAAAACAGAAAAAGCCCCAGCCAGCCACCCCACGAAAGAGGTAACAGGAAAAATTTCCGTATTAATTTATTCAAAACCATATTGTGTGTGTTTATTATTTTATTTTGCTGTTCCACTACCTCCATTTACTTTTTGCCAATCTTTAATAGTTGCCGTAAAACCTGCCCCGGTTGGCATTTCTATAATCGTGCCACCAAGTTTCAGAGGTATTTTTTTTGTCACTGTTAAAATCTACTAAATCCGGCGAAAGATCACTTTCCAAAACCATATCTACAGAAGAATTACCTCCTACACGAATAGTACCTATTAATTTTTGTTCCTGTCCGGGTATTATTCCCAGCAGCCGTACTGTAGCACTCCATTTTCCGGCATCGGTTCCTCCGGCTATTCTGGAAAAGTCCAGTGTCACATTTGAGGATTCACTATGCATATTACTTTCTATATAAAATTCTCTGGCAACACCTGTCAGATATCCTTCAATAGAAGTGATATTGGCAGCCATACCGCCTTCCGCATCCAATAAGAGTGTTAATTGGCGCACCTGTTGATGCATTACGGCAGACAATATTTTTTCACTATCTGCCTCAAGAGCAGTTTCCACTATTCCGGTAAACAGCCAGCCGGGTAACGGTTCTATAAATAATCCGTCACTTTTCTGTGGTCCGGTTATAGTATTTACTTTCGCAATTCCATCCGTTACAGGTATCTGTGTAACAGAATTATATAAATAAAATAAATGATTGCCGGGGTCCAGAAGAGTAGTAAGCGTATAAGTATCTGCAGTAACTTCCTCTTTTACCGTAGCAACTGATATAATATAACCGGAAGGTTTATCAACATCTGTACCCCTATCATTCCAATCAGTAGAGATCGTCACTTTTGCTTTATCAGGGTGATCTGTATTATAAATAGGATCTGATATACAGCCGGAGAAAGAAATGAGAAGCCCCACCCAGCCTCCCCAGAGGGGAGGTGACAAGAATTTCTGTATGCGATTGATTGTTGCCATATTATTTTTCATTCTTCATTTTACATTTTTCATTTCTGGTCGCCACACCAAACTAATTCCCGCCTGTGTAGGTCCCCAAAAGTTTTTGGTCAGGTCACGGCCTTTGTATACCCGTACATCGTTTGAGATATAGAATGTATCATAATTAAACCGGGTATAGCCCAGACCCAGATTAAAATCAATTGCAAAATGACTGGAAAGAGGCAACTGGTAACCTACGGTTACACCGCCGCCATAGATATGACCCTGATAGCCCGTATCTTTGGAAAGTATTTTGGCAAAACCACGGTAGATATTAGCTTCGCCTATATTGGCTCCCAGCCCCACATAAAACGGTTGAGTGTCTAACAGGTACCAGCATACCTCCGGACTGATAAGCCAGAGCTTTTGTACCCGCCCATGTTGGTTACCCCAATAGGCAAAACTACCGTCAAGTTTAATCCCTACATAACGGTTCATACGCCATTCCACACCTAATGTTGGTGTGAGAAATGCATCATACAACAGGTTGGTACGAATAGCGAACGGAGGGTAATCTGCCTGCCATACGGCAGGTACAATATCAACAACCGTTTCCGGTTGAGGTTCTTCAACCGGAAACGGTGTAACCTGTTCCGGAACAGGTTGCGGTTGCGGCTGTGATTCCTGCTGAGGCTCTTGTTTTGGAGCCGGGATACGCAATGTAACTACAACAACATCTTTTTGTTCCTGGTACGGTACAGCATAATTGTTAGTAATAAAATGTTTTTCAAGTAATCCCTTTTGAACAATCAATTCGGATTTTACCCGGTTGGAACGGATTTTCGCCAACTGCAATCCTGTTTCTACATCTCCGGAAGCGCAATAACCATCTACATAAACAGGCATATCACCGGATATAATCTCCGCCCGGTATTCGTCTATAAGTGCATACAATCGCTCCAGCTCCATGTTGTTGCCACCCCATGGAACATAGAATATATCCTTATTAACCACAAACTTAAATACGGATATTTCCTGTTGGGTTGTAACCGGTTCCTAACTGTAGCCTACAGGTTGCAACAGATAACAGATTACTATAAATAGCAGACGTTTTGTATATTTCATACTTAACAAATGTATTAATCTATAATTAGTTTATTTCATAAAATAACTACCAGTCCGGTTCCGGTTTACTACAAATAACATTATTTACTCCGGAGAATATGCGACAAATCGTATCTTTTATATGTCATATTATCAAAAAAATCAGGTTATCACATGCTCTCTTGCCATTTTTCGATACGCTGCCGGGCTCATATTATAGTGAGAACGGAAAAGACGATAAAAAGTGCGAACCGAACTATATCCACAAATAATAGCGATGGATTCGATTACTTCGTCGGTTGTTTCCAGTAAATGTGTTGCTTCTTTCAGCCGCAGGTGATTGATATATTCCTGCAGGGTTTTGCCCGTAGCAAGTTTAACCGCCTCAAAAAGATAACTCCGGTTGGTAGAAAGTGCAGCAACCAGCACACTGGTATCTATATCCGATTTCGTATAATTCCTGTCTGTCAGTAAATAGTCATGTAACCGTACAAATAGTTCATGTTGGCGAATTTCGGACGATAATACCGGATTATCCGTTGGTTCAGTCTCTTCCTGTTTAACCCCTGCAGCCTCCTGCATTTTGAACCGTAGAAACAATTCACGGCTTCTTTGCTGCTGTTTCCGGTATAGGTAAAACAATATTCCGGATAATAGCAAGCTTAAAAAGAGTATAGACAAAATCGTTACAAACAATAAATTATTCAAAACCATCATTGATAGAGTAAAAACGAATTGGGTTACGCTGCCAAAATTATAACGGAACGATTGTTCAGGCTGTGACAAATCGTATGTTCCTCGCGCCAGATCATATCCTCCTTATGTCAAATCGTAAAACAAACTTAACAGAAAGGGGCGTTTTAGCAGCAAAAATCAGCTTCGAACATCTACTACTTTGTCATAAACTTCTACCATTTTGTCCTTACAGGCTATCTCTGAACTCTGTAGGTGTCATGCCGAATTTGGCTTTGAATAGTCTGTTAAAGGTTGGAACATTGGTGATACCGCACAAATCAGCTATGGCAGCAATGGTATATTCCGGATGGATCTTTACTAATTTTGCGGCATATTCCAGGCGTTTGTTATTAATATAGGTAGTTGTATTACTACCGGCAGCTTGTTGGAGGATTTGTGCGAAACGGTTCTTATTAACATGAATCAGTTTCATCAGGTCTTCACGGGACAGATCCGGATTCAGGTATAATTTCTCACGGACAACAATATTGTCAAGGGTTTCAAACAGCAACCTGTCTCCGGAAAGATCATTCTCATTATCTGCTACTGCTTTCAATGCATTCAACTCTTCTTTTGCCTCAAATAATTCCTCTTTACGAACCAGTAAATCTTCTATAGTAGCAGCCATTGCTTTATTTTTATCCCGGATCGTACGTGCATGTTTTACATTGCGCCAAAGTATAATCAGAAGAAAAAAGATAGCAATTCCGGCTGATAAGAGCAGTATATTCCGGACTTTTATATGCACAGTCTGTTCCTGCAGTTTAATCTCCTTTTCGTGTGTTTCATATACTGTAGCCAGTTCAAGAGCCGCACTGCGTTGTTCCCTCGCCTTCAGGCTGTCTGTAAGTACAGCCAGTTCCTTATAGCATCTTGTGGCTTCCGGATAATCCTTTTTCCCTTCATATGCTTTACCCATCAGACGTTTTATAGTTTTCATATGATAATTGATCGTATCATTCTGTTCTATATAAAAACGTTCCTGAGGAAGATATATTTCTACCACTTCATCGAAAAGCTTTCTTTGCAGCAGATAGGTTGCGATCAGATAATCATCCTGTTTATAATCTTTACCTATAGCCTGCCACTGCCGGTAGGCTCCATCGGCCTCTTCCATTCTATCCAGAAAGGCCAGAAGATTGGCCCGCCAGGCATACATTGTCTTGATTTCCTTCTCATATAGTCCTTCGATATAATACTCTTCCAGGGCTGCTTCGGTTACTATACTTTCAAATGCATCAAGGGTTTCGAGTGCATCTTCAAAATAATTATCGCGTTGCTGCATCCGCAGCAATGTGTTGTAATTATAACGCAGGTTGTCGTATTTTTTCCTATAGTCAGACTGTTCCATCAACCCGATGGCCTCCTTTATTAACTGGTATGCCCGCGGTTTATCTTCTTCATCATACACCATTTTTCCCATATTAAACAGTGCGATGGATTTCATCTCTTTATTACCGGTTTGTTCGGCCTTATCAAGCAAAAGTTTTACGTAGCGGGTTTTATTCGCAGCGTCGTGCAGTCCGTCATAACAGGAAATCATCCGGTGAAGCTGTTCCATATATTCAATGGCATTATTCCGTATGGAATCACTATTTAAAGCACGCGTATAAAACACCAGTGCATCAGTATATTTTTTATTATTGAAATACAGATCACCTTCCATTAAATCCAATAGAAACGCGGGTTCTGTTTTTTGCTTACGCATGCTTTCTACGATCCGGTGTGCCTTTTCCGGATCTGAAAAAGTATATTCATACACATGATCTACAGCCAGCAAACTATCCGGTATCTCTATAGTCGCACCGGGTACAATCCTAAAGGATAAAAGAAAAGCGAACAAAAGAACTTGTTTTTTCATATCTTCACTGTTACAGTCTCAAAAATATAAAACATTGACCAATCAAAACAAATCAAGCCCCTTAATTTACTTTAATTAGCTCCCTTTTGTTCAAACAATTAGGGTATAGTACTGTTTCAAAGCTATCAGATAATAATTGTTAGTTATGAGACATTCGGTTTGGTTAGTAATAGTAATTAGTATATCGTTCACCGGTTGTGTTACAAAGGGTAAGTTCAGAAACCTGCAAACACAATACGCGGATTTAAACAGGGATTACCAGGAGTGCCGTTTACAATCCACCCAAAGCGGTACGCAGGCAATGGGCCTGGAAGCCCGGTTGGCTGAAGCACAGCGCAACAATGCCGAATTAAGGGATGCCTTAAACCTCTGCATGGCACAATCCTCGCAGGGAAATGTAAATATCGGGAAGCTGGTAGACGAAATCAATGCCTCCAACCGCTTTATACAACACCTGGTACAGGAAAAAACAGGTCGGATTCATTAAATCTGGTATTAGTAAGCAACCTGACCCGTTCGCTCACCCCTGCGGAAAGCCGGGATCTGGATATCCAGGTATTAAAAGGAGTGGTATATATTTCGCTCGACGATAAAATGCTATACCGTTCGGGTAGTTACGAAATATCACAGAACGCAGGACAGATACTTAGTAAGATCGCTAAAATTATTCAGGACTACAGGGAATACGATGTACTGGTAGAAGGAAATACGGATACCGACCGGATTTCGCGTACCAACATCCGCAACAACTGGGATCCAAGTGTGCTGCGGGGTTCATCCGTTGTGCAGGCACTACAGAATGATTACGGAGTAGACCCTACACGCCTGACAGCTGCCGGACGCGGGGAGTATAACCCGGTTGCTACCAACAGTACAGCAGAAGGTAAAGAGCGCAACCGCCGTACACAAATCATCATTACCCCCAAACTCGACCAGTTTATGGAACTGATAGACCAGGCACCCGGGTATTGACCAGGCAGGAAAAAATTCCGGATGCCCTTTACGCAGATTTTACGCTGGCTTACGCTGGCGCAGATTTAAATCTGTGCCAAAACTACCAGCCGGCTGAAAATCGCCATTGCTTAAAAAAAGAGCCGGTGTTTCCAATTGTAAGCCCGAAGGGCTTGAATGTGATTAACCACGGGTGAAACCCGTGGCAGTAAACACCAACCCCAACCTATGAACTCCGAAGCAGCATAGCCATCAGGTGTGCACCGGAAAACTCATAATCATCTATTTTTCCTTTTACTTTCAGCATTCCAAAAGATTTCTTAGGCATAGGGATCTCCGGGATTTCGGCAAACGTCCACGCCATTTTTTCTCCTACTTTAATTAACAGATACTCGTTATCTACCAGGGGCTTCTCTGCTTCCATCTTTACAAGTCTAATTTTTTAATAATTTGTTTTATCATATCCTTCACTTCCACAGGACTAACCACAGTTGTGGTATCGGCATTATACAATACCCACCTTGCCAACGATTCGTACGAATAAGCCATATAGGTTTGTTCTACTTCTCCACCAGGAAGTTCCTTTTCTTCGGTCAATCCCATAAAAAAGCACCTGTCGGCATTATACCGGGCCACCTCTTTACTTGTACGCAGAATTACCTTCCTGAGACATTCCGGATTATCCACTCCCAGAAGCGAATCCAAAGGAGGATGAATTTTGGTATGTTTACCGTCAGTTATCTTTATATTGCTAATACGGTCAAGCCTAAACATCCTATACTCCTCCCTGAGGTGGCACCAGGCCGAAAGGTACCAGTTAGGATGTGAATAACTGATCCCCACCGCCTCCAGTGCCCTCTTACTCTTATCCTCGCCGGCATTGGTATAATCAATCTCAATAATCAGCTTTTCATTGATGCTGTTTAATATCGTTTGCATCAGATTGGGCAGGCTCTCCCGTGCACCCCTGCTTTTATAGATCGCTATGGTATCGTCCATTTCATGAAGATAATTTTTATCCACAGTCTTGAGGGCTGCCCGGATCTTATCCATGCCCTGACGGAAATAACGGCTATTCTGGGCATCCGTTAGTTGCTCAATAATCTTTTCGGCCGTAAGAAAAGCCATTGTCTCCTCTTTGGTAAACATCAGGGACGGCAACCGGTATCCTTCTACCAACGAATAACCAATCCCCGAATTACCGCATATAGGCACTCCCGCTCCCGACAGGGTATTCATATCCCGGTAGATCGTACGCTGGCTCACGCCAAAACGTTGTGCCATTTCAGTAGCCTTCACAACCGGGCGCGATTGCAACTGTACGAATAATGCCGATATGCGGTCAAGCCTGTTCATAATATACTGTTTTAAATGATGTTATGGAATACAGTCTACCTGGATAGCGATGTCCCGGATACATTAATCCGGGAACTTATTCAGCATTCGGTAGACGAAGTGATAAAAAAACTCTCTAAAAAGAAACAGAAAGAGTACAGGGATTCAACTACCTGAACTTTCATACTATGTACACCCTTTACCGTATAAAGTTTGTTACCTGCGGCTCTTCCGCTACGGGAACAGGCTCTGTTGCAGTATGGAGATTTTTGAGCAGCCATGCCATGTTCCGCCCCAGGGTGCGCATCGTTTGCAGACCTTCGGCATCCATAGCTACTTCACCGGGAGTAAGGCCATGTATACTGTTCCAATATTGTGACGAAACAACAGGCATATTATTGATTGTAAAATACTTATTCAACCTATCGAACGCAGCGCTGGCACCTCCCCGGCGGCAAACTGCAACAGAAGCAGCCGGTTTATAGGCCAACAATTCGCCTGCGGAATAAAAAATACGATCCAGCAGGGCACAAAGGGAACCATTAGGCCCGGCATAGTAAACAGGAGTTCCTACAATAAGGCCGTTGGCACTACGCAAACTTTCCCTCACCCTGTTATATAGCTCATCTTTAAAAACACACCTTCCTAATTCATAACATTTGTTGCAGGCGATACAACCCTGCACCGCTTTTGCCCCAATGGATATCATTTCGGTTTCTATACCTTCTGCATGCAGAGCCGAAGCAACTTCCGACAAGGCCAGATAGGTATTTCCTTTACTTTTAGGACTACCATTTATCAGTAAAACTTTCATCTTTGTTCAATTTTAATTTAAATGCAAAAATAGGCAGGATATTCGACGATTACGCAATTTATCATTGCAGTTAAACTTTTTTGAATTTCCCATCTGGCGAATTAACAATATTTCTCTTCATATTTGCCATTAATTCGATAATACATGGATTATTAAAGATAACAGATAATAGAATTGACTCTGCTTATGGCAAGCAAAAAACATGATATATTTAAGAAAGTACTCTGGTTTGATAAGAAAACTCAATTTGATATCTCCTACTTTGATTTTCTACAACCTCAACGCACAGTATCAAACGACCCGCGTTATCTAAGCGGCACTTTCTATTCCGAAAAATGTAAACGGCATATTCAATATGAATCCGGTCTGGAACTTGCTTTTATCCGGTTTTTAGAGCAATCCAAAAGAGTAGTTTTCTATTATGAGCAACCGGTCCGGATTTCCTATTGGAGAGGACGGCGAAAACAAACCTATACACCCGATTTTGGCGTATTTCTGGATTCGAAAGAGTTTGTTATTGTAGAGGTAAAAGATTTATCCGGCATGCTTGAAAACAGGGTTCAGATGAAAATGGAAGGATTGATGAACTTTTGCAGTACACGGGGGTTCGGATTATTACTCACCAACGGCAAAGAAACAATCGACATCTTCCGGAAAATTAAATGTAACAGGAAACTCGAAAAGGAGATTCTACAGGTAACCCATGATCATATAATAGGCAGGAAAGAATGCAACGAATTAATAAAAAAACACGGAGCCTCCCGGAACGAATTCCTGAAAATAATCCTGAAAAACCACTTAACCTACAGATCCTACCCCTTTAAACTACAAACCGGTAAACGCAATGAACTATTCCACCAGGTATTCATCCAAAAGAAAAGATATGACGATTTAATAATAGGCAGCTTACTGGACAAACTAAAAAGCTGATTGACATTGTATTAATTCCCCCTTTAGTGCAAAGAGCTAAAAGCTGGGGTTCGGCGTAGCGTCTTCGCTACGTCGGTAATAAAAGTGAGGCTCCAGCCTCACGTGAGCCAGGAGGCTCATAAATTTTTTGCGACGTAGCGAAGACGCTACGCCGAACAGAGGGCATTTAATTTTATTCGGATAGCCTTGTAGGAAATTTGTAAAATAATGAATAAATTGCCGCCAAAACAAACAGCTACAAAATAAATCAGACCAATAAAAATAGTATCGAATGAAAATTGCAACGATTTTATTAATGCTCACCTTTTTTACAGGAGGCTGGGCACAATCCGGAAAAGAATCAGCGTTTACAATTGAAGAGGATAAAGACGTTTATATGCTCACTTATTTCCGTCAGCGGTATCCCACACGTGTTGAAATTGATGCCCAAGGAAATATTATCGAAGTTCCATTGCCAAACCCTATGCTATTAAATAAATTGCATATCGCCCTATCCTATGACGGACGCCATTGGACCCCACTCAATAACAATGAACCGGTATGGGATCATCACATGCGTGATCCGTATGTCCGGACAGGTCCCGACGGACTCTGGCGGCTGTTATCCACCGGGGGGCAACCCGGGCAACCGCGAAGAAGTTGGACCCAGCTGCCTGTATGTAACGTCAAAAGATCTGATTAACTTTCAGGTAGAAGGAACGTTGCCCCTGATGAAAGATGTACGGAATGAAGAGGGGTCATTCGCCGGGAATATCTGGGCTCCTGAATGGTTTTATGATGAAAAGACAGGTGAATACATGTTGTTCTGGTCTTCCTCCTTTAAAGATGCCGGATGGAAAGAAAGCCGCCTTTGGTACAGCAAAACACGCGACTGGAAAACATTTACACCTGCAAAAGTACTGTTTGAGCCGCCCTATTCTGTGATCGACGGCACATTAATAGAACATGAGGGCACTTACTATTTATTCCACAAAGAGGAGGAATTTGGCGCAAAAACCGGCGAACGGAGAGCGATCCGCGTTGCCATATCTAAAAAACCGGAAGGCCCCTACACAATCATTGAAGGCCCCCTGAACCAGGGGCAAATCGTTCCGGTAATAACTGAAGGCCCTACCGTAATTGAAGACCTGGTAAATCCCGGCTGGTTATTGTATTATGATTACTGCATGACCGACCGTTTCGGAGTCTCTTCTTCGCCCGACCTGATCCACTGGACAGTGGAAGAAGATGTCAGTTTCCCCGATGCGGCACGTCATGGATGTGTATCCATCCTAACACCGGACGAAGCAAAAAAACTACTGGAAGCTTATCCGGTTAAATAACAAGCCCCTCGGTTCGACTGGGGGTTCGGTCTGGAGTTCGGCGTAGCGTCCTCGCTACGTCGTTTGTAAAAGTGAGGCTCCAGCCTCACATGAGCCAGGAGGCTCATAAATTCTTTGCGACGTAGCGAAGACGCTACGCCGAACCCCAGAGAACCCGGTCTGCTATGAATCTATTTCGTTTTAAACGCATCACTGAAAGTAGTCATCAGTAAAATACATAATCCCAGGATCCCTACAACCATATAGGCATACACCATATTAAAAACCTGCGTTATGGAACCGATCAGTAAAGGTGCAACAAGAGATCCGGTAAAACTAATGGTAGATAAAATAGTAAGGGCAATCCCCACAGGAGTTGTTGATTTTTCGCCTACAAGACTATAGATAGTAGGCACCATGCTTGATATACCGAGCCCTACAAACATAAAACCCAATGAGTTGATCAGCACTTTTAATATCATCGAATCAAAAACGCCGCCTAACAGGGCTACAATAAAAAAGCCGGTAAATATCAAAAGGCCTGATAGCTGCAGCACCTTTTGTTTACCTAACACCCGGTAGGCTCTATTGGCACTAAAACGCCCCACCGTCATCATTACCATAAAAACAAGAAATCCTATCTGTAAAGACCTGGGTACATTCAATACCGATTCAAAATAAACACCGCTCCAATCAAACATAGCACTTTCCACCACAAGGGCAAACAGCCCTACTATACCTAATTTAATCAGCAACATTTCCGGCTTTTTAATAAAAGATATCAGGGCAGGCACATCCTTTTTATCTTCTTTTTCCTTTTCCGCGGATACAATCATATCCGTATCATCCTGCAGAAACCGCCTTCCATACAAAACGATCAAAAGAATAACAGATGCGATAATTGTAAAATGGATAAAAGGAGACGTATCAGCAACAATCATAACAAAACCAATCAGTGCACCCAGGCATGCAGCCAGGCTCCAGGCCCCGTGAAAAGAGGCCATAATCGTTTTATTTAATAACCGTTCAATACCAATACCCTGTGTATTAAGCGAAATATCACAAAGATTCCAAAATATACCAAAACAAAACAGGCACACACCCAATACATATATACTGGGTACCAGTCCGGTACAGAATAAAGAAACCGCATACCCAAGTATGCTTACCTGCACCATGATACGGCTGCCTACCTTCGAAACAAGATACCCTGCCAGTGGTATCGCCACAAATTTACCTACCGGTATAAGAAAGAGTATAATACCCCAGTACAAAGCATCATTTCCGGCAAAAACATCTTTTATATCCGGAATACGGCTCGCCCAACTTGAAAAACACAATCCCTGCGCAAGAAAAAAAGAAAGCACTCCGTAATGTATCTGTTTATCTGTCATAACAGGAAATAATTAGATTTGCGGTAAACCAGTAGTACAATAATTCTCCATACAGAACAGAACATCAGATCCGGTACCGGTAAAAGCCCCGTACTTTTCTATTTTCAGGCTCGACATAGCTGCCGCAAAACATCCGGCCTCCTCTATGGCGGCACCTTTTGCCCGTTTATACAAATAACCCGTCATATAAGTATCGCCACATCCTGTCGCATCTACAACAGTTTTAGGAATATAAGCAGGTATCTGTGTAAACGAAGAACCGTCATAAATAACCGACCCTAAACTCCCCAACGTAATAAGCACCTCTTTTACACCCCAGTCATACAACTGCCTGGCAGCATCACTCACCTTATCATATCCGGTTAAAACCTCCATTTCATGCTCATTCACTTTCAGGAAATAGATATAGGGCAATACCTCTTTTTTTCCGGCCAGTCTACAGCAAACACCTTTGTATCGCGAACCTCACGAAGATACCCCTGCGAGTCAACAGAAATCTTCCCTTTCCCGGCCAGATACTTCACAACCTCTACCGGAAAATCGTCGGCCAGCAAACTTCCCAGGTGATAAATACCGGCATGGATATGTTCAAAAAAGCCGGCGGTAAAAGGATCTGCTTTTGCCAATACACGTTGTTTGCGGTTATCCTGGTTCTCACCATAAATATTTTCAAAACAAACCGAATACCGGCTGGGCATCAACTGTACATCTATACCATCCTTCCGGAGTTTATCCACAACAGCCGTTTCTGTTTGCCCTACTGCTGTAACTAAAGTATAGTCTATATCATTAAATCCTTTGATTGCCTGCGAAAAATAAAAAGCCGTACCTCCGGGCATCTCTACCGATTTTTGTGGAGTAATAACTTTGTCAAGGGTGATGTGGCCCACACAACACAATTCATGTTTATTCATGATTAGAATTTTTGCAAACAAAGTTACGGAAATATTCCTGACCAGCAAATTACAGGTTATACCACAGGCTATAGAATACAGAGGTTTTCTATAGTTCTTACAGACTATTTATAATTTTTCGTTTCACACGTTCTTTATCCACTTTATTCTCTTTTTCTTCTTTATCCACTTTTTTACCCATGTAATAGCGATTGTTATTATCTTCGGCATAGCCACCACCCAAATTTTCCAACATGGAGGGAGATGCATCTTCAATTTCCACACCCTTATAATAGGCCGACATCGCATCTACCGCATACCCGTCGCCCAGAATTTTAAACGAACCTTTCATAGCGTCTTCTATTTCCTTTCCATTATAAAAAACTTTATATTCGTCCTTGCTATATCCATCCCCCAAATCTTCAAAAGTACCCGTCGACCCGGCTACCGGTTCTCCTTTATAGTATTCCTGTTTTGAATCTTTGGCATAATCCTCCCCGGTAACTTCAAAGGAATAGGGTACGGCATTTTTTATTTCCTGCCCATTGTAATACACCCTTTCTGCATCCTTAGCGTACCCATGACCAACCCAATCAAAAGAATCCGGCAATCCATTCACTATCTCCTGCCCATTGAAATATACCTTTTTTGCGTCTTTAGCGTAACCAAAATAGAAGCATTCAAATGATCCGGCTTCGGCACCCGGAAACACTTTTCCATTATAATACACGTTTGCCGCATCCTGGGCATATCCAAAATCTCTGCCTAAAAACGAATCGATATCCGCATCTTCCATTTCTACAGCATTATAATATACTTTGCCTTCATATATACAATATCCTTCAGGAGCAATTTGCGGATAATCGTCCTCTGTAGGCAACGCCATCTTACTGGCATCTTTACCCCTGTAATAAGTCCTGATATTATCTGTTGCATACCCATCCTGTGTCGGACGGAAAGTACTTACCGAAGCACCCGGTATTTTAACACCATTATAAAATACCGCAAAATCATCTTTTGCATACCCACTTCCTAAATTACGAAATGAACCGGGCACTGCATATTTTACTTCATTTCCCCTGAAATAAACCTTTCTTGAATCTTTTGTGTAACCATCACCAATAGATCTTGGTGTACTTTGTTGAACAGATGCTACTGAATAGTTGACCGCCTTTAATTCGCCGGCACCTGCACATACCAGACAGATAGTAAAAGTAATAATTAATTTTTTCATTCAATTTAAATATTAAATAAGACTTATAATTAAGTTTTGTATGTTGAGTTGTTTACCAAATCAATTTCATTTCGTATGCCTTCTTTACCATCTCAGCCATATTTTTGACATTCAATTTTGCAAAAATATTATCCCTGTGTGTTTTAACCGTATCCCTGTGAATGGATAATTGTGCTGCAATCTGATCGGTTGTAAGCCCTTCCGCGATCAGGGAAAGAACCTCTTTTTCACGGTTAGAAATCCAGATAATTTTCTCGTTTTTGTTAGGGTTATTCTTTAGAAGCAATTCCACTTCTTCGCAAATAAATTGTTCGCCACAACTTACCATCTCAATACCGGTCAATACTTCCCTGATCTCTGCATTCTTCAGAATATATCCGTTTGCCCCGTTATGCAAAGCACGCCTTACAATATTGAGTTCCTTGTAAGTAGTCAACATAATAATGCCCAATCCGGGATACTTCTTCTTCAACTCAGCACAAAACTCCACCCCGTCTCCATCAGGTAATCCTATATCCAGTAGTAAAATATCAGGTACTACCTGTTCCAGCCCCCAGCTACAGGATTCAATAGTATAATAAACATTTGTTACCTTAGCTACCCCGGAATCATTAATCATCCGGCAAAGACTCTCCACAACCATTTTATGGTCATCTACTATATTTAATGTAATCATGCGTTTCTAAGTTTAAATTCGATCGTAGTCTCTGTTCCCCGGCCGGTATAACTTGCAATCTCTATTTTGCCATTACAGGAAGCCACCCTGTTATAAATGTTATTCAATCCAATCCCTTTTTGAACTGTTTCCGTGTCAAATCCGCAGCCATCATCCTGAACAGTAAGTGCTATCCTGTTTTCTTCCTGTATCAACTGCAGATTGATATGTTCTGCCTTTGAGTGCCTGATAGAATTGGTTATCAGCTCATTGGCACAGCAATACATAACAAATTCAAGCCTTTTATTAATCTCTCTCTCTTTACCGGAAAAATGAAAATATACATTCGGAAATTGAGCTGCAAAATCTTCTAAGGCTGCTCTCAGGCCTAAATGCAAAGAAAGAGGCATCAGATTATGCGTTATACGGCGTACTTCCTCGATACATTCGTCCAGTTTTTTATTCACTACCGCTATCTCTTTCGTATTGTTAACCTCCGATTTTGTGGCCGACAAGGTTCCTCCCAGGCGGTCGTGCAGTTCACTTGCCAGGCGTTCACGTTCTCCTATCTCACCTTCTTGTACGGCCTTTGCAGCAACCAACTGTCTTTTGCGCTGCTCGCTTTTAATTTTCTGTAACAATACCATACTTGTAACCAACAACAATAAAATACCTGCAATAGCCAGCCAGCTATAAAGTTGGCGTTCTTTTTCAAGCGACAGGATCCGGAGTTCTTTTTTCTCGGTCTCGTATTTCACTTCCATATTAGCCAGGCTTTCATGCAGGCTTTTTTCATTTCCCTTATTTGCTATTTCATAGTATTTACGTAGAAAATATTCCGCTTTATTCTTCTCTCCTAAATGAATATAAGCAATGGCGAGTATCTGCGCTGTAGGACCTCCTATTTCGTAACTAACAGAATCCGCAAGCCACGCTTTGAATGCAACGGCCTCACATTCTCTGTAATTTTTCATTTTCAGGTATATCTCTGACATAGCGCTCAATATATTCCCTATTTCACGTATGCTGCCTGTCTTTTCCCCTATTTGTAATGCCTCTTCACTATATTGCAATGCTTTACTATACTCATACTTTTCGCTAAACTGGCTTGAAAGCGCCACTAAAGCAGCCATTTCCATAAACTTATTGCCTGTTTCTTTACTCATAGTTAAAGCACTCTGCAAATAGTCAATTGCTTTATCCGGCTCTTTTTTTCCAGATAAGTAACTCCAAGCCCATGATACACAACCTCTTTTATACCGGCCAGATTGAGTTGCCGGGCTATATCCAGTGCCTGCTGAAAATAATAAATGGCACGGTCCGGATTTTTCAATGTCCGGTGAGCAGCTCCCAGATTAGTAAGTATAGCAGCAGTAGTCTGAGTGGGTTGACCGTCCTCCAAAGCCAATCCTTTCAAATAATACTCAATAGCCGCCTGATAATTTTGTTGACGGAAAAACACATTCCCAAAACCTACATATATTTTCGATTCCAATTGTTTATCACCCATATCAAGAGCCAGGGCCAAGGCCTTATTATTGTAAATGTGTGCTGTATCATAACTTGCTTTATTAAAATATATAATCCCCATAATCCGCAGGAACGCAAATTCCTTTTCCCTGTTTTTTGCCCTTTGCGAAAGTTGCAATCCTTTGGAGGCATACTCCAAACTTTTTTCCAAATCGTTCGATGTGTAGTAATTACTGATTTCACTATATCCCTCCAATTTTTCATCTAAAGACATGTTTGTTGTTTCCAACACATAAATCAAAGAGTCTATATTTTTATTCTGACACAAAGCCGGAATCGAAAACAACAAAACCAAATAAAAAGTAAATATTTGTTTCATACAAAAATAGATTCTTTATTTATTAACCATACTGAGGGTAAACTGTTTATTCATATTGAACGTACATTACTATTAAGTTTACAAAGATACCTATTTTAAAACCCTGCTCCAATCCCCCAAAAGGACTACCAATATAGGATGATTGATCCGTATGAATACACTATCTACCTTTGTCTCAAAAAATCAGGGCATAAAATATGAGCCAAAAGGACATAAAAAAAGGTTTAATTATCTTCTTAGTAGTCATAATCTTACTTACAACAGGAATCTTCACGCTCATCTACTTCCTTAAGAAACAGGGTGAAGATGAGATACAGAAGACTGACGAATTATCACAGATAGTGAAGGATCTCATAACAACAGAAGGCGTAGTAGAAACGCTATCATTTGATCCTACCATAAACCCCTCCTTTAAAAAGTATCTGTTCTTACGGGAACGGCATACCGGGATTAACGGTAATATCTATTATTATTACTACAGCACGGGTGAAAATGACCTTTTAGGTACAGAATCGTTTATAACGGAGAAAGATCCGGATGGTGTTATCCTGATGGAGAAACATACTGAGATCGTCGGATATTATGGCGAAGAAAAGCCTGAGAACAAAGCAGTCAAAACTGCATACATTTTATACTATGTAAAATTACCCGAAAAGTGTATAGTGTTACGCGATACGATCTGGGGAACAAATCCACCGCCAATAGCATACCGCCACCGTACTTCCGGTTCAGGCGAATACCCCAGATTGCTGGAAGTGGTTGATAGGGTAAAAAAAGCAATAAATAACAATTAAAACAAATATGAAAGTTAAATTAGTAGCAGGAATTTTAGCTGCGATGTTATTAGCATCGTGCGTTAAAGGAGTAAAAAGAGATTTAATACGTGGTATTAGCTACTCTTACAGTGGACTTACAGTGAAAAATGTTGTCACTTACGACTCCTATAAACAAGTGATGAATAACAACAATCTATCCGAGAACTCTACGCTCTATGTAGAATTTCAGGGAATTGGTAATTTCACAAAAGAGAACGGTAAGGTATTTCCGGGATGCGACCTGCAGGTAAAAGACCCGGCCGGCAATGTGGTTATGGAACAAAAAGATTTGTATGCGGATTATCCGGACGGAATAGATGGACCGGGGGCTGACAACCTTTATATAAACATTCGTCTGGCAGACCCGATTGTAGGAGGCAAAAAATATGACGTTGAAATACATATGTACGACAAGAAAAAACCGGAAAATATAATAGATGCAACAGTCGAAATTAATTTGTCCGGAAATGACCTGAAGATCAAGAAAACAGAAGCAGGCTTAACTCCCGGAGAGTTCTTACTGGTTGATGAGGAGACAGGAGTATTACCTGGTAATATTGTAAAACTAAACTCTAACGTTGCCATCCTGCTGGTGAATACAGAAGGGTTTACCGGGAAAGACGGTTTTGTATTTCCGGGATGTAAACTTACCGTAACGGATAAATCAGGAAACAAGATTATGTATAATGATGACATATACGCAGATCTTGGAAATTGTCCGGTAGATGAGGCCAGCCAACTCAGTGCAACCATAACGTATGCAAATCCGATAGTCGCAAACGAAACCTATACGGTTGATCTTCATCTTTTCGACAAAGCAGACCCTTCAAAAGAATTCTTCGCATCGATGGATATAAAAGTAATAAATTAATTGAACAGCATGTGTTAACCATCTGATGCTTAGGTTGAGTGTTCTGAATTAAAAAAGCTGCGGGCAGACAATATTTCAAAAGATTTTCCACAAGACAACCTACTAAAACTACAATTTTTTCTTTCTCCGCCAAACCGTGGCGTGATCCTTTTTCTGCCCGTAGCACCCCGGACGCTTTAAATTTTAAGAAACAATATATAACCGTAGAACGTGGTGAGATAACATTTTAAGCACCTTTGTCCGGCGTAGCGAAAACACCAATGCCGCGGGTGAAACCCGTGGCAGAAAGCGACTCTGCCCTGTGAACCCCGAAGCGGCATAGCCGTCAGGTTAAGAATAAAAAACAAGTATAAAAGGGCTGAAAGCCCTGTCGATTGTTGGTCGAAGGGGATTTGCAATCCCCGCCTGTGGAGTATAAGGATTTGTAATCCGCTTAAAGATTCCTAACTCTCTATTTAATGAGTATTCATTTGTTTGCCGGATCACAGATCCTAATACTCGTTTGTCGGGGATTACAAATCCCCTCCGACCAAAAAAACTCTCCTCGTTTTTTGCTAAAATTACAAATCGTAAGTGATTACCCCGTAT
>JAJQAZ010000153.1 GCA_021203545.1 Tannerellaceae bacterium
TCTTGTATAGTAAGAGGTTTGTCTATTAATTTCATTGTTCCTATACTTTTTTGTTTAAAACTTTTCCTCAAATATAGAGAAACGTTTCCCTAAAGAAAACTGTTTCCCTATTAATTTTACACTTTTCACTTTTAATTTTTCATTTCCGCCAGGACGACATTTTGTCAGGCTTCTATCTCTGGCATTTTTTTTGCTTTTTAATGGGCAGAACAATATTTAAAACATTAAAATATACATATCAATTATGGCAAAACAAGGAAATATCGGGGTTACAAGTGAGAATATCTTCCCCATTATCAAAAAGTTTTTGTACAGTGACCATGAAATCTTTTTGCGGGAGTTGGTTTCCAACGCAGTGGATGCTACCCAGAAACTGAAAACACTGGCTTCAGTTGGTGAATTCAAAGGAGAACTGGGTGACCTGACAATTCATGTCAGTTTTGATGACAGTACAATTACTATTTCTGACCGGGGGATCGGTATGACTGCCGAAGAAATTGATAAATACATCAATCAGATCGCATTTTCCGGTGCTGAAGAGTTCGTAGAAAAATATAAAAACGATGCGGCTGCTATTATCGGTCATTTTGGTTTAGGTTTCTACTCCTCTTTCATGGTTTCTAAAAAAGTTGAAATCGTTACCAAATCATATAAAGAAGGTGCGGTAGCAATGAAATGGAGCTGCGACGGTACACCGGAGTATACACTGGAAGAGACAGAAAAAGCAGACCGGGGTACCGATATCATCCTGTATATTGATGATGAAAACAAAGATTTCCTGAACAAAGATAAACTGAATGGCCTGCTGACTAAATATTGCCGTTTCCTGCCTGTACCTATTGCCTTCGGCAAAAAACATGAATGGAAAGACGGTAAATATGTAGATACTGACGAAGATAATATCGTAAATGATACCAATCCGGCCTGGACCCGCAAACCTGCCGATATGTCGGACGAAGACTATAAAAAGTTCTATCGTGACCTGTATCCGATGTCGGAAGAGCCGCTTTTCTGGATTCATCTGAATGTGGATTATCCGTTCAACCTGACCGGTATCCTCTATTTCCCACGTATCAAGAATAATATTGATCTGAACCGCAATAAAATCCAGTTATACAGCAACCAGGTTTTCGTAACGGATTCGGTTGAAGGCATTGTACCGGAATTCCTTACATTATTACATGGTGTATTGGACTCACCGGATATCCCGCTGAATGTATCCCGTTCGTACCTGCAAAGCGACCAGAATGTTAAGAAGATATCTAACCACATCACCAAAAAGGTAGCGGATAAACTGGAAGAGATGTTCAAGAACGACCGGGCCGGATTTGAAGAAAAATGGGACAGTCTGAAATTATTCATCCAGTATGGTATGCTGACAGACGAGAAATTCTACGACCGTGCTGCCAAATTTGCCCTGTTGAAAGATGTAGACGGTAAATACTTCACATACGAAGAATACAGAACATTGGTAAAAGACAACCAGACCGACAAAGACGGCAACCTGATTTATCTGTATACCAATAGCAAAGACGAGCAATACAGCTATATACAGGCTGCAAAAGATAAAGGTTATAGTGTACTGTTTATGGACGGCCAACTGGATGTACATCAGGTGGGTCAGCTGGAACAGAAGTTTGAGAAAACTCAGTTTGTCCGGGTAGACAGCGACGTGATCGACAATATTATTCGCAAAGAGAATAAAAACAGTGTAACACTGACTGATGATCAGCAGAAAGCACTGCAACAGATGTTCAAAAGCCAGACTCCGAAACTGGAAAAAGCGGATTTCTATGTAACGATCGAAGCATTAGGTGAAAACACCAGTCCGGTAATGCTAACCCAAAGCGAATATATGCGCCGCATGCGCGAAATGTCGGCCATGCAACCGGGCATGTCCTTCTACGGAGAAATGCCTGAAAGCTACAACCTGGTTCTGAATAGCGACCACCGTCTGGTAAAAGAAGTACTGGAACAGGAAGAAGCGGCCTGTACAGATAAAGTACAACCAATATTGGCTGATATCAAAGGTTGGGAAGCCCGTCAGGCCGACCTGCGCGAAGCCCAGAGCAAAAAGAAAGAAGAAGAGATCACTGCCGAAGAAAAAGAAGATATGACCAACACCAACAAAAAGCTGGACGAATTGCGCGACCAGTATAATGCTGTGTTGGCTGCATATGCTTCCGAAAACAAACTGGTAAGCCAGCTAATCGACCTTGCCCTGTTAAGCAACGGCATGCTAAAAGGCGAAGCCCTAAGCCAGTTCATCCGCCGCAGTGTAGATATGATCAAATAATATTTTGAATTTCATATTGAATGGGCTAAAAGCCCATTCAATATGAAACTTTAGCTGAATTCTCTCATAAAAGAGGTAATCTTAAATAAATTCTCCGGATCATCACTTTCATCTTTTAATGACCAATAATTAATATGATCTACATATAAATCTCTGTCTTTTAGTAATAATTCTTTGATCTGTTCCCAAATCTGTGTTGAATCTGTTCTTTCTGTCCATAATAAATTATCAAAAGATGCTATTAACAAAGCCATGACTGCATATTTTTCCTCTTTTGTGAACAAACCCTTTTTCAAAAATGTAATAAACTCCTCTACCCTTTCCGCATCTGCAACTTCCATGTCCCAGTCCTGCATACTATCGTCATAAGGCAAAGAAAGTGCTTCACTTATTTTCTTTTGTATATCTGTAGGTATAACAATCATTTCTTACATGGTTTATTAAAAATAGCTCCTTGACAAAGATAAAAACATTCTATAAATCATTATATTTGTCTCGATACTAATTATTTAATATTAATTCCAATGAAAACAAGAATCATCTATTTGCTATTTTCATTTATTTTAATTTCAACCGGTGCTTTTGCCAAGAAACTTAAACCAGCAGAAATGAAAGGCTGGAAGATCATGCAACTGCAGGGAAATGTAAAAAAGTAACAACTAACCGGAATCTAACAGTAGAGTTTAATCAGGATGGAAACTTCACAAAAGTATCCGGGCACTGGTTAGACGGTGAGTATCAGTATGTAAGCCCAACAAGGTACATTCAATGGAATCAACCTTACAATGTTACTTTTACTGATAATATGAGAAAAGATCTTTGGGACAGTGGAACCACCGAGGAGCTGGGTACCTACTTTCAGTTTGATGATATGGGACGGATCTCAGAGATCACAAAACCGGGTTATAGTGATTATCAGGCCGAAGCTTTCTATTATGACGGGAAAAGCTTTTTACTTTATAAAACAGAAACAGTGAACGGTTGGGAGAGTGGGTCAGTGACAGTTACAGAAGAAATTGAATATACCAAATTTGACGAACAGAGCAACTGGACAGAAAGGAAAGTTAAGCAAACCCGGACAGAAACAGAGTGGACCGGAGATATGGGATTTGAGGGAGAAGATAAGGTTACACAGAAAGAAACGACTTTTACGGAGACACGTACATTGTCTTATTTCACAAACCAGGAGATGGCAAAAACCACTTATTGGGTTGAATTGGATGCAAATGGAAATGCCATTCAACAACCGGGCATAAAAGAGGATAAAGGAGTAAGCACATTTCTTGTTATAGTATTATGCATTGTTGCACTGATTTCTCTTTTCTTTCTATGGAAATATCAATTTTGCAAAAATATGCTGGAGTCAGTTACAGGATATTCATTCATGCCGGAACGTGTATGGATACATGCAGCAACGAGTGTGCTTAGTATCGCTGCATTTGCTTTCTTTGCCTTCAGGCAGGATCTGGCAACTGAATATCAAACCTTATTAATCTGGAGTATTGTAGGGCTTTGTTTACTGACCGGATTAATCGTATTTCTGGCCAACAGGAAGGATACTAAATTGGGTACAATTAAAGCCCTTTACCACATGGTTGCTTTTATTTGTATGATCATAGCCGGTATAGCAATCATCGTTATTTCTATCTGGGCTATTATGATAGCTATTATTGTACTTATTTTATCAGTAGTATTCAAATCAATGTTCAGAACAGAAAAGTATAAGGTAAAATATACCTATCTGGATGATAAGGATATTGCATTCAATTCCTATTCCTGTAAACTGGATAATTCATTCGGTAAATGCGAAGCAATCTATTCGGGACGTTGCCCGCATGGTAAATTATGACATACAATGTCCTCATTCCCTGCGAAATCGGGGATCGCAAAAGAACTAACGGTAATAATATAAATTAGAAAACCGTCTGTTCCTTTGCGATCCCCGATCGGGTCGCAGGGCTGTTAAGTTCTCCGGTTGAGTTCCGAATGAACGCCTTGGAATAATAACTTTCACACTTCTACCACCTGACCTGTCGAAACAGTAAAGATATCATATTCATCAATCAGCATTTTCTCTTTTTGTACTCCGTTCAGGGCAAATACCCGGTCGAGTTCTTTCTGGGAACGCCTGCGCATTACCCAATCCTGGTCGCGATGGCTGTTCAGTACATAAGCAATCATTTTGAGTTGTGGATGCCAGGGTTGGCCGGTATAAATCACTTTGCCCCCTTTCTCCGAAACAGAAGCTACTCCGGATACCGCACGGCTTATCTGTTCATTGTCGTCAAACAGCTCAAAAACACCCGAAATAATAGTAATATTGGGCGTAAAATCAAGCTTCCTGTAAGTGTCCGGATCAAAGCAATCCATATTTGTAAAACGGATATTCTTAAAACCATTTTCGGCAACCACAGCCTCACCAAACTCTACATTAGATAGCTTAAAGTCGTTAATTACAACCTCTATACCGGGAAACTTACGTTTCAGGTCAAACAGATAATTCCCTGTTCCACCGGCAATATCCAGAATTCGCACGGGCTGGTTCTGTTCCTGTAATTTGACTATCTCTTCTTCAAGCAAAGCCAATAAATTAACTTTTCGTTTCCGGATACCCCGCCAGCCTATCGCATTCAGGTAAAAATAGTCCATTAATTTACCTATCCCTAATAACCCCTGTGGTTTATTCTTATATACATAATCGAGTGAAATACCCGAATCGAAACCATATTTAATACCTACTTTCATTCCCTGACTCAGGAAGCCCAGTTTGCTTAGCGACCATTTCTGGAAAGCAAAATTGGCACGCTCTATCCAGGGTAATAGCTGCAAAGAAAGCACATCGTACTCATCCCGGCTGAATCGGTCGGGTTCCAGTGTCAGTTCAGCCCGCTGCCAGGCAAAACTTTGCTCTGCAAAACGCTGGATATGATCATATACCACTCCCCGCTCCTTCTCAAATAACAACCCATGAAAGACCCCCTTTAGCTCTATAAACTCTTTATGCCTGGATTCCAGACGAACATAAAATTGTTTCTGCGCTTTCTTTTGAACCACATAATCCTTTCCGGCGGCAATAACCAGTGTCGGAACATGAATAGCACCCGCATCCTCAACAATACGCTTTCCACCGTCCAGTAAATCCACCAGCAACCGTCCGTTAATATCTTTCGTGATCAACGGATCCGCATCATACGCTTTTTGTTCGGCTACATCGTGAGTCAATACCCGGGATTTTACATAACTGGGAACCGTCAGATTCTTTATCAGGTACGTACCTAATGCAGTAGCTTCTTTTGCAAATGGTATATATAATTTTATCTCAAAAGCCGGAGCCAGCAATACCATACCGGCTATATCCGGCGCGAAATCGTGTACCCATGCCGAAACAATCACCCCGGCTATACTATTCGCAACCACAAAAACATCCTGTATCGCAACATCGTACCGGGTATTCAGAAAAGAAGCAAAAGCATCCAGATCGCGTACACTATCCATAAAAACAGGCGATACCTTCTCCGGCGAATGACCGTGCCCTCTCATATCATAGCTAAATATATTATAGTGGGCAAACCGCTCATCAGTAGCGAACTCTTCCAGACGTCCGGAATGTTCATGTCCGCGGTGCATAATAATAATTGTTTTCTGACCGGGAGCAAAATTCCATTCTCTGTAAAAAAGTTCTGCCTTATTAAATCCGGTAAAATATCCTGTTTCCATACTGTTGTAGTTTATTATTTTAATTGTTGATATTTCAGTACATTCATTGCTACCACCCTACTCCGGAAATATCCCATTGTACAGTGAATATATATCTTCTCTCCGGGACTTCTGTCTCTGTATTTTTCTGCGATCAGCCGGGTCAGGAATTCCATATCCTGCCTTCGGATAGCGACAATATCCAATAATGGGAAACAGTGATAACCGGGAGATTCCCTTACTATTTTATTTTCTTCGATCTCGGCCGACAAATCAAAAGTTATGGTATTGGCATCCATTCCATATCCGGGAAGTTGCCGGGAAGACAAACAGGCTCCCGCATACAGGCCGGGAAGCAATTCGGTTACCGGCTCCCGGCTACTTTTCCTGGCATACCTGCGAATCAACCGGTATGCCAGTATATAAGGATAACAGCCTATTTTACGGAGAGGGTGGATCGTTCCGTTTTTTCCTTTCAGGAATACCCCATTCATCCGGTAGTATGCCCACCCTACAATTCCAAAAGTAATAGCCGGCCACAACAGAAGTAATCCCCATAACGAACCTGCATAATAGAAAAGGAACATCCCGGTTATACACATCATCGCCATAAAAAAATAGATATAAGCTATCCGGTATGCCTGTTTACTATATGTATACCCGGCAGGGGGAAAAAGAATAAACGTTACTGCAACCAGTAATAAAGCAAGCAAAATATCTATCAGGTGATGTTGGTATACCGTTAATGTCGCCACTCCCATCAGGAAAAGCCATATTGCGAAAAAAGACCTCCAAACACCGGATGTTTTATACTTAATTACCTGCCAGAATATAAGGGCATAACAGATATGAAGTGAAGGTGCCTGGTTGAAGGGTGTATCCCACTGCGATAAGCCGGAAAAGAGAAAAGAATATATGCTATTTCCGACCCAAGGTTTATCATAGGAATATTGAAGAGGAAAAAGCACAAAACAGATACCTGCGGCTATCGTAACAAACAACAATTGTTTAATGAGTACAAAAAGTTCATCTTTCCGGTCACAAAGAAAAAACACATACACAAAGAACAACCCGCTACTCATATAGGGAAGGATCATCCAGGGTAGAAAAGGAATCCTGTCTTCAAAATCAAACCGGAAAGAAGGAACATCCGGTAAGCCCGAAGCATACCATCCCGTCAGCCCATAGATCACCCAAAAAACAATATAAAATCCACATAATGCGATCATTCGTTGTTCCAGGGATGCTGTTGCTATCACTGTTTTTCCATCCATTGTGCTCTCTTCAACATAATATAACTGATCCATTTGTAAGGTAAAACAGAAGTCAGTCCAGTTAATAACCGCATCCGTAAAGGAAATATAATACTCTCTTTCTTTGCTTCAATAGCCTGTATGATCCGGTTTACAGCGTCCTCTTCCTTTACTACAAACCATTTACGGGAAAGGTCATTATTATTTATATCTCTTAATTTTTGAGTATCCACACATCCCGGGATCACAGTAGTAACAGTAACCCCAAAACCGGCCAATGTGCGACGGTATGCATCGCACACCTGTATCAGTGCACGCTTACTTTTACTATAAATAGTAGCCGTAGGATAATGCAACAGTCCGGCCATAGAAGCAATCGCCACAATATGCCCGCTCCTTCTTTCACCCATCTGTTTACGCGCCACTTCAATAGCATTCACAGCACCAATCAGATTTACGTTCAACATTTCCATGCTCTCTTCGTATGTCAGTTTACGCACAGCGCTACCCGAATAGTTACCGGCGGCCACAATCATCAATTCCAGATCATCCGGAGCAAAGTCGTTTACCGCCTTCTCCAACGCCTCTTTATCATATACATCCAACTGATATAACCTGAGTTCATTATAGACAGGGGCTGCCGGAACCTTCCGGATATCCCGTCCGCACACCGCTACCCGGCATCCTTTTTCAAGATACCTGCGGGCCAGTCCGAGTCCGATACCCGATGTTCCTCCTGTAATAAATACGTTCATAAGCTGTTAACTGCTAACATCCGTTCCACTTTTCTGTATCCATATTGCCATTGGTAGTCCACATCCTCCGCAAATTGTTGGTACGAATCCGGAAGTGCGATACTCACCCTGTTCCTAAACCAGTCTATTCTTTTACGGATATAATGCCCCTGCAATTCCCGGGTCGCCTGCCGGGTATCAATCCAGTATCGTATCCGGCTTTTAGCCACATCTTTCAGACGTTCGTTTCCATTATAGCCAAATACCGCACGCACCAACCCTTCTTCGACAGTAGTAAAAGGCTCTTTCTCTTCCAGGATAATTGTTTCTGTCAACGTCTCTGCCAGCTCTACAGGCAATAGGTCTACTACCCCTCCGGCATAATATTTGTTTTCATAACATACAGGTTGCACATAAAACATATCCGAAAGCGATATCCGCATAGCTTCCGGCACAGTAGCTGTGGTTACCATCCGGATCTCCCGGTCAACCGCACTATCCTGATAAGAGGAAGAGGTTATTTCTATCGCCTTACAATCAATATACTTTGCCGTTTGTGAATCTGTAAAAAGTACCTTGCGGTATAGCTTTCGTCCGTTCCGGGGTTGTTCAACCTCTTCTTTTTGAAATAATAATTCCTATCCTACCATTACAACAGGTATGTGTACACCGAAAGCAGATCCTAACGACGGCAACATTATATCCGGCCCGGAAGGCATATCCACCAGATACCTGCGGAAAATATCCCGGATGTAAGGAGCCTTCCGCCTGGAACAGACAAGCTTCAAACAATACAGTCCGATCCGGTGTAACCGGCTCTGCTCTGATAAACGGATATCCCGGATAAAACAGTATAGTTCTTCCGACCGGAAATAAGCTTTCCGCTCCTCATTTGTAGGGAACGAATTAATAATAGCTGCCGCAATCGAACCGCCGCAGGTAGAAATAATCAGCCCGGGTTTCATACCATAATCTTCCAGAGCGGCAAACATGCCCCCATACATAGCATAGCGGGTACCTCCACCCGAAAAGACAACCGTTGTATTATAAGGCCGGCCCATAGGAATTGAATATAGCATAAACTACCAAATAAAAAACCGGAGCTACAAAGGTCAGGCTATCTATCCTATCCAGCAAACCACCATGTCCGGGTATCAGGTTACCGGTATCTTTGACACCTGCTTTTCTTTTTATGTCCGACATATAAAGATCTCCACAAATACCCAACAAACTGATTCCCACACCCAGCAACGAATAAATCAAAGGATTCCCCTGCGGCAATAACCAGATGCCTAACCCGTTTGCCAGACAGGTAGTCAGTATAATCCCTCCCATAAAACCTTCCGCTGTTTTATTCGGACTGATACGGGGCATTATTTTATGTTTACCAAACAGTTTTCCTGTCATATACTGGAATGCATCATTTAATTCGGTAAGGATAACCAAATAAAAGAAAAATTTAATTCCGTTCAATACAGGAATCTCCACCTCTATGTTTCGTATAAAAGCCAGATGTGCTGTTGAAAACACACAGATTAATACACCTGTAAAAACAGTCCGGGAATATCCGGCAAAAAGTATATAGCCGGTTATATAAACAACGGTCAAAAAAAGAAAAAGCAGATAATTAGTTGTGAGCGTACAATAAAACTGAATCAGAACAACCGGATAAAGCAGATACAACTTTAACAGGGAGGAAAGCGGATTCATCCTGTAATATTCCCTCATTGCCTGCCACGACAAAACTGCAACAAACAGGCTTGTAAGTATAGGGTGCAACAGGGCAACACTTACAAAAAGAACAATCACAAGCCAGCTTCTTATGCGGACAGGCACATCCGAAAAACGGTTCTTATCGTCAGATCGTTTCATATAAAATGCTGTTGATTTTAAACAAATGATTTCCGTACACGGGCAATCGTACTAACAAGCAACAGGACCAGCACCGCCACCATAATATATATGGAATAAGAGCTTAAATCGACTGAAAAAAACTTTAGTAACCCATACAGGCCAAACAGAAAGGCACGGTCGCTTTTACCCATAGGGCCTTCGTAACGCCGTACACCTGAAATAACCTTTCCCATAATACCTGCATACTCGTTTACTACACTAAACACGATAAAAAGAATGATCAGCCAGGATGCTTCCGGTTCGAATTTTAATAGAGGCAGGAAAATAAACAGGTCGGAAACCACATCGCCCAACTCATTAAGCATCTCCCCTTTTTTAGAAATCTGATTATACTGCCGTGCCATCATACCATCCAGCGCATTGAGCGCCATACGAAGCAGCAATCCAACCGGCAATGCCAGAAAGAAAAGGCGGTTCTGATCTGCAAACCAAAACATTACACCGATAACAAGCGACAGCACACAGGCACTTACAGTAATCTGGTTAGCAGTAATCTTACATCTGTGCAGGAAATGGAGAACCGGGGTTAATAGCTTCTGAAAAAAGGGTTTTATATTATATACTGATATCATGCCACAAACGGGAGTTAGTTAATAATATTATTATATCCGGGCTAAAGATAGTAAAAATATAGAAAAGAAAGCTACTTATATAAAAGTAAGAAGGCCAAATGATAAAAACAGACAGGCACAACCTTAAGGGTACACAAGATGAACTTTACGAAGTTCTGCCTGTGTATAAGTCAAAGTTGTACCTGTGTAAGTTGTTTTACCTGTTTATTATCAAAACGCGAGACGTTGCTTTAAACGTTCCGCATACAAATCAATTCGCTGCATTTCCTGAACTATTTCTATTTTTTGCGGACATTTAGCCAGGCATTGGTCACACCCGATACAATGGTTAGCCTGCCGTAATTTAGGAACACTCCTATCATAACCGATCAGGAAAGCCCTGCGTGCTTTCACATAATTGGGATCCTGCGAACTTTTGGATAGATTTTCTTCACTGATACAACGGTTGTAATGGGCAAATGTTCCCGGAATATCCAATCCATACGGACAAGGCATGCAATACTGGCATTCCGTACAGGCTATATAGTCTGACCGCAACATTAACTCCGTAACCTTCTCCAATGCTTCATTTTCCTGTTGATTAACAGGGATAAGGGGAGAATAGGTCTGCACATTTTCCTGCAAATGTTCCATATATACCATACCACTCAATACAGTCAGAACATGTTCGGGAGTGCCTGCATACCGGAAAGCCCATGCAGCTGCACTATCTTCGGGACGTTCTTCTTTAAGAATAGCCAAAGCATGAGGATTTAAACGTCCCAGACGCCCGCCCAACAAAGGCTCCATAATAACAGCCGGGACATTCCGTTTCACCAGTTCGCCATACAGGTATTCGGCATTCGTATTCCGTCCTGTCGCATTCTGCCAGTCAATATAATTCAACTGTATCTGTGCAAAATCCCATTGGATATCCAGCGACAGGAGGTAATCATACACCTCGATATCACCATGGTAAGAGAAACCGAGATTACGGATACGTCCGGCTTGCCGCTCTTTAAGCAGGAAATCAAGGATTCCATTATCAATAAAACGCCCCCGGAAAGCATCCATTCCGTCCATTCCGATACCGTGCAGCAGATAGTAATCAATGTAATCCACCTGCAAATCCTCCATAGATTTGTAATAAAGTGCCGAAGAGCCTTCAAAACTCCGTAATTGCGGATCGTTGGCAAAGTTCGACATTTTGGTGGCAATAAAATAACTTTCACGTGGATGACGGCTCAACGCTATACCGGTTGCCTTCTCTGACCAGCCTCTCACATATACGGGAGAAGTATCAAAGTAATTCACACCATGGGCAATCGCATAATCCACCAGGTCATTCACAGCATCCTGGTCTATCTCTTCACCGTTACCGTCTGCCCGTTGCCTTAAAGGCCAGCGCATACAACCATATCCCAACAGGGAAACCCTATCACCGGTATGCGGATTAACCCGGTAAGTCATTTCGCCGGATGCAATACCGGATCCCTTTCCTCCCACAGCCTTTCCATTTTTCGGATCACATCCCACCAAAGCCATCCCGGAAACAGCAGCTGTTATACCAAAAGTCTTTAAAAACCTTCTACGATTGATAGTATTATTTTGGTTTGTTTTCATATTTCATGATGTTTTACATTTCCTTCTACATAAATAGCACTGTAAGGTCGTGAAGGGCACAAATTCTCGCAGCCCCCGCAACCGGTACAACGTTCGGTGTCAACTGCCGGAACAGGCAATTCTTTCCCTGATTCGCTGTTTTTATTCGGTATCATCTGTATAGCATCCACCGGACAATGGCGGGCACAATTATTACACTTCACATCCCCCGAATACGGAAGGCAAAGTTCCTTTTTCCAGACAGCCCTCCCTATTTGTGTGGCTGATTTATCAGCAGTAGTGATCTTCCGGATAGCTCCTGTAGGACATACTTCGGAACATTTGGTGCATTCCGGACGGCAATATCCACGTTCGTAACTAATTTCCGGTTGCATCATTCGCCCGATAGCCGCTGACGGGCATAGTATCTGGTTCGGACAAACAGATACACATAACTGGCAGGCCGTACAATGACGGGCAAAATGGGTGATCCCCACTCCTCCGGGCGGTATAATATGCGTTTGCCGGTCGGGTGCTTTTTTATCTTCTATATCTGCAAAACCACCATCTACATGTAATTGCTGCGCACGGGCAGCCACAGTAGTCAGCGCCATAACCGAAGTAACCGAAAGGAAACGCCGCCTCGAATCGTCCTCCTGTGTTCTCTCTTCTTTAACCTTCGCACGCCGGCGGCTATATATCATAGCCTCTTTATTACACTTCTCCAGACAGTTCATACAGGAAACACAGCGGCTATAATCAATCTGTTGATTTTTTGCATCAATACAAGCGGCTTTACAATTACGGGCACAAAGACCACATTTATTGCATTTTTCCTGATCGAAAACAGGTTTGAAAAGAGAATATTCTGAAAGAAATCCCAACAGGGTTCCTACCGGACAAATAGTATTACAATAAGTGCGCCCGTTACGCCAGGCAAGGTAACCAACTATTAAAAAAGTAAGAAGCGAAATAATGAAGGTAGATATGCTTCTTATCCATACTTCGGTAGAGTAAAAAGCATAACTATCCGCACGTTCAGCCAGGTAAGCCAGGATATTATTCCCCCACCGGTAAAAAGGGGCGAACAGATTGGACGCTATCCTTCCGTAAGCACTGTACGGCTCAAGTAAACCGAAAAGCATATGGAAAGAGGCAAAAAAAGAAGCGATCAAAGCAAATACAAAAACAGCCAGTAAACTATACCGCAGCCATTTCCTGGCCGGAGAATAACGGAATCTGTTTTTCTTTTGCCTACTTCCTCCCCACGAGATCACATCCTGAAATATACCCAACGGACAGATCACCGAACAATAAATACGTCCGAATAATAATGTAAGGACAATAAGCGCAACAACAATTCCCACATTCAGGGCCAAAAGAGCCGGTATAAATTGTATGCGGGCGAGCCAGCCAAACCAGCCATGTGTTATTCCTGTAAAATCAAGGAACAACAGCGTAAGAAGAATAAAAGTAATAGAAGCAAGTGTAATTCTTATTTTTCGTAGCATATACCTGTATGTTGTAAACATTATGATTTGGCTACAAAAATGGTTATTTATTCCACCCCGTTATCCTTTCCCGGTATGAAGTAGACAAAATAGGCTCTCAACACGATATTATACAGGTATCAGTTAATGGAATTCTTTAACAAGGCAAGTACAAACGTTTTTATTTTTTCATCGGTTTTTCGCCGGCTTTCGCTGGCGCAGATTTAAATCTGTGCCTAAACCCCAACAATAGTTATAATCTTCTTTTATTTTTTTATTCCGGCCGGCCCGTTTCTTCCTGATGCCAGCCTTCATTTTGGCCGCCCCTGAATTGTGCTGCCCGCGAACATACGAAGTCTTTTTGGCTTTGGTTTTAACCTTCTCTTCTTTGGGTGCCGGATTACCACTCCCCTTGAAGACCATCCCATTTTCCATTATATCTTTAATATCCATCTTTCTGTATTCAGTTGTTTAGTGGTACAAAGGTACAGCTTTTAAAACGATTACGAAAATGACAGAAACTAACCCAAAGTAGCCTACACTCCTTTATTATTACTTACACCCATTTTTATACATATCTTTTTTATGTTTAAGTATTGTAAGCCCAGAGGGCTTATGATCTGTTACTTTTTCGATTTTATAATTTGGTTTTTACACAGGCTCCTCCAAGGAAACCTTTTTCATTTTTCATTTATTCAAACAATTGGTAAGCGGCACTTAGGAATGAGGGATAGATGCCGTCGCCGTTGAACATATTGATATAAAACAGGGTAATCAGGTCGTTTTCAGGGTCAATAATATATTTGGTGCCCATCATACCGCCCCATGAATAAGCTGTATTGGATACTTCGGGAACCGGTTTGCGGTGTTCGTTATATAATTCAAATCCGAGGCCAAAGCGGAAGTTCTCGCCTCCGGCATTCATTTCCGGCAAACAATTAAGGGTCGACATCAGCTCCACTGTCTCCGGTTTTAATATCCGGTGTCCGTTATACTCTCCTTTATTAAGTAACATCTGGCAGAATTTAGCATAATCTCCAATGGGCCCATTCAATCCCATACCACCTTCACAATAGGTCTGAACAGGACTCACCGCACCTTCAATATACATAGTTGTAACGGGTTCCAATACACCATTTTCTAACTTATAAGGTTTTACAAAACGGTCATAAGCCTCCGGGCCGTAAAACCAATCCGTATCGTCCATGCCAAGTGGCTCCAACACAGACCGTTTTACATATTCACGCAACGACATACCCGAAATACGCTCAATCATATAAGCCAGTACATTGCTGGAGGGATGATAATTCCAGTCGGAACCCGGATCAAATCCAAGCGGATACTTTAATGTTTCAAGTACATTCTCTTCAAGATAGTCAGCCTCTGTATTAGGTTCGCTGTATTGAGCTTTAGGTGCTTTTCCATCACTATTGTTCCCGGCAGCTCTATTTTGCTCAATCTGGCTCCGGCGTGCTCTACCAACCTCACCGGCCATAACACCGGAGGTATGAGCCATTAAATGCTCAAAAGTCATAGGAGATGCTACAGGACGGGTTTCATATGTTCCGTCTTCATTCACACTTACCAGAACTTCAGAAGGTATTTCGGGAAAATAAACGGACACAGCATCATCCACTGCGACAAGCCCCTTCTCTACTAATGTCATAAAAGCCACAGTTGTAATAGCTTTGGTTTGCGAAAATTTAACATAGTAGTCATCTACTGAAGCCGGTATGCGCTTCTCCGGATCTTTCCAACCAAACGCTTTATGATACACCACATTTCCACCTTTCGCGACAAAGGCCGCCAGCGTGTAGGTTTTACCCTCATCTATCATAGATTGAAGCAGGGAGTCCATTCCGGCAATTTTTTCAGAAGTTGTACCCACATCTTCCGGATTAAACGAATAGTTGAATTGCCGGGGCGTTGTTGGATTTTTCGCCGTTTTATCTGTGCATGATGCACATACTACAGACAACAAAAGGATTGCTAAATAAATGTTTTTCATGATTTACAAAGATTTATACATAATAGTAAAAGCGTAAAATTAAGTATTTCAGGCTTTCCGTACAAATGGAAAAGAATAAAAAGAGAAAAAGAATCAACCATTAATTAAATAATTTTGTTATCTTTGCAAAAGTTATAGCAATTTCGTGTTGGTTTTACTCCTAAGTTTTTCCCCACTATTTTGTATTTATAAATTTAAGAAATCACTGCTATTTGAGCAGATACAATTAAATGACATTTAAAGAATTAAACGTGATAGAACCGCTGTTAAAGGCTCTTGATCAAAAAGGATACCAAAACCCTACACCTATTCAGCAAAAAGCAATTCCTCTTGTCTTAACAAAACAAGACCTGCTGGGATTGGCACAAACAGGTACAGGAAAAACCGCAGCATTTGCACTTCCTATCCTCCAGTTATTGTCTGACGAAAAAGAGAAAAAAGAAAACAAAAGAAAGATACGCGCCCTCATTCTTACTCCTACACGCGAACTGGCCATACAGATTGCAGATTGTTTTCAGTAATATGGAAAATATACCGGTCTGCGGCATTGTGTTATTTTCGGCGGTGTTAAACAAAAACCCCAGACAGACACTTTGCAAAGAGGTGTAGACATTTTGATCGCTACCCCCGGCAGGTTGCTTGACCTGATGAACCAGGGATTTATCAACCTGAATACCATTCAGCATTTTGTACTGGACGAGGCAGACCGTATGCTGGATATGGGTTTTATTCATGATATCAAAAGAATATTACCCCGCTTACCGGAAAAGAAACAGACACTTTTCTTCTCCGCGACCATGCCTTCAACAATCCAGTCGTTATCGCGTGCTATATTAAAGAATCCGGCACGGGTAGAAGTTACTCCTGTCTCTTCTACAGTAGAGACAATCGAACAATATCTGTACCATGTAAATAAACAGGAAAAGAAAAACCTCCTCGTTTAATTACTTAAAAAGAAAAAAGCCGACTCTGTACTGGTATTTTCAAAAACAAAACACGGTGCCGACAAAATAGCCCGCATATTATGCAAATCAGGCATAGGTAGCGAAGCTATACACGGCAACAAATCGCAGAATGCCCGTCAACGTGCATTAAGTAACTTCAAATCCGGTGAAACACAGGTGTTGATCGCTACAGATATTGCCGCGCGTGGTATCGACATCAACCAGTTAGGCCTGGTGATTAATTACGACCTGCCTGATGTGGCTGAAACATATGTGCATCGCATCGGGCGAACCGGACGCGCAGGACACAGCGGAATCGCATTAAGCTTTTGTTCGGAAGAAGAACAAAACCTGTTGAAAGACATACAGAAACTAATCGGGAAAAGGTTAGCAACATTACCTTTACCTGCCTAAAAATGAACTAATTTTCAATTAATAATTTAAATAAAAATATATGGCAAGACCTCCGGCAACGAATAAAAGGGACAACGAGAAAAAAAGACAGTCTAAACGTCTTGAAAAAGAAAAACGCAAGGAAGAAAGAAAAAAGAGCAGTACCAAAGGGGCTTCTCTGGAAGATATGTTTATGTATGTAGATGCAAACGGCCAGCTTACATCTACTCCTCCGGATTTACAAAACAGAGAAAAAGTAGATTTGGAATCCATTATTATATCTACCCCTAAAAAAGTAGAAGAGGAAGAAAATCCTGTACATAAAGGAAGAGTTGAACATTTCAATGCCGCGAAAGGATATGGTTTCATAAAAGAACTATCAAGTATTAACAAATACTTTTTCCATATCAGTGCCACCAAAGAAAATATAAAAGATGGTAACATTGTGTACTTCGAACTGGAACGTGGAACAAAAGACATGAATGCTGTAAACATACGTTTCGAAGAGAATAATACACCTGCTGCCCCCACAACAGAAATAGAAGAAAATCAAGACTGAGGAAAAGTTTCCTCGTCATTATATTTAATAAAAAGTAAAAATGAACATTTACATTTCAAATTTAAGTTATGGCATAAGTGATGCCGACTTAAGAGATTTATTCAATGAGTACGGCGAAGTTATGTCGGCAAAAGTAATTATGGACCGCGAAACCGGTCGCTCAAGAGGTTTCGGCTTTGTAGAAATGGCCGACGATGCTAATGGACAAACTGCAATTGATGAACTAAACAACGCTGAATACGACGGAAAAACAATCTCTGTTTCTGTTGCACGTCCGCGTACCGAACGTCCCCAGGGTGGCGGTGGTTTCAACAACCGTCGTGGTGGAAACGGTGGTGGTAACAATTATAACTCAAGAAGATATTAATCTGAAAGATAGTTTATAATAAAGAAAATAAAAAGAGGCTGTTCCGACAGCCTCTTTTTGTATTTATACCCTTATTTATTTCTGTTCTTTATGAATGAACCTGGCTATGATTGGCAGATAGGTAGATCAAAAACAGTCCAATCAGAATAATCGCCATCCCGATACCGGCAAATATCCATTCTTTCTTAGTCTTTTTCTCTTTATTGATGTATACGCCTCCGAATATGGAAACAATAACGGCTGCCTGGCTCACCGGATACGCTATAGCCAACCCGATCTTAGCCTGCGAAATAAGCAAAGCAAGATTACCAACAGCCCAGATAACCCCAACTACACCATTCTTTACAGAAGGTTTATTGAATGGCTGTGTTTTAAAAAAAATCAACGAGATCAGGAAGATAGCCAGTATCTGCCCGATAGATTGGGGCAGGATACTTGTCCAGCCATCTATTTTATAATACTTAAGAATACCCACATACAAGGAGAACCCTATTACGGAAACCAGATTAATCAATAACCCTTTCCCCCATTGCACCTTTCCCTCACTATTTTTTTCTTTATAAGAGGTAAATACAATACCGAGAATAATAAGTGCCAGGGCACAAAATCCATAGAGCTTAGATTGTGAAGTCGCCCAATCGCCCATCAGGACTCCCAAAAGGGATGTTCCGATAATCTACCCTCCATTAGAGACCGGCATCGATTTAGAGACTCCCAGGTATTGAATCCCTTTAAACTGCCCCACCGAACCGATTGCCCAGAAAACACCGGACAAAACACCGATCAGAAAAATGTGCGGATTCAGTTCGGGCTTTTTAATAAAGAAAACCGCGATCGCAAAAGCGAGGCTACCAAAAGCGATCCCCATTGACTGCTCTACCGGCTTACCACCCAAAAAGGTGGCCACTACAGGTATCAGGCCAAAAGACAGGATCGGTATACAGGCAATAAGCCAATCCATAATATCCATATGATTAAGCGTTTGGCCCCAGGATGGAGAGACAACCGTCTACCGTATACGTACTTCCCGAAACATACGAACTGGCATCCGAAGCAAGGAAAAGGGCTACTTGCGCCACCTCCATCGGATCCCCTCCCCGGTGGAAAGGAATAATATCATCAGCCGCCTGAAGTTTTTTCGGGTCATCGATCACCTTTTCGTTAATTGGAGTCAGAATCATCCCCGGAGCAATATTATTCACCGTCATCTCCCGCGAGGCCAGTTCAAGTGCCATGGTATAAGCAAAATTACGCATCCCCGACTTGGAGGCATTGTAATTCGCATTACCCGGTACATTTACATATTCATGAATAGAGGTTACATTAATAATACGGCTCCCCTTATAGGTTTTATACTTCTTCTTATATTGCAGATATTCCCGGCTACAGAAAAAAGGCCCGTATAAATTCGTCTTAATCACCCGATCCCATATCTCTGTACTCATATCTTCTACCGGAATACCACTTCCGTTAATTCCGGCATTGTTTACCAGTATATTAAGATCCCCAAACTCTTCATCTACCATCGCGAATAGCTTTTTCACATCCGCTTCGGCAGCAACGTCCACTCCATACGCTTTCGTTTTTACACCATATTGACTGATCTCCTTTACTACTTCATCCGCACGCTCTTTACCGGAATGATAAGTAACAATCACATTCGCTCCCTCCTTTGCAAAAAGCAGGGCAATAGCCTTGCCAATACCGGAACTTGAACCGGTAACCAATGCATTTTTTCCTTTTAATGTATCCATAATCAATAAGTTTTAGCACTTATTACTTAACAGGCTCTTAATATTTTTGTTTACTTGTTTCCAAATTTAATCGGTCAGGAACACATCCTTATTTTACCTGTATAAAATTCAAATCCTTTAATATAAAGAAAAATAAATACCCGCCAGACTCTGAACTTTCTCCTCTGCAAGCAGTTACGTACAGACAAAACGTTTAAACGTACATAGGTTATGGATAAAGTAAAACTTTCACAAAATATCACAAGAATAGGATTAGGTGCCTTCCTGGCTTTTGCAGGAACAAGCCACCTTACTTTTGCACGCAAAGATTTTCAGGCACAGGTGCCCGACTGGGTTCCATTAAATAAAGATTTAGTGGTCTTATTATCCGGTGGGGTAGAAATTTCGTTAGGGTTAGCACTCATGTTGATGAAAAAACAGAGAAAATGCACCGGACTATTGACCGCCGCATTTTTTGCAGCAGTATTCCCCGGCAATATATCCCAATACATCCACCACCGGGATGCCTTCGGGTTAGACACCGACCAAAAGCGGTTTATCCGCCTGTTCTTCCAACCTCCGTTAATAGCCTGGGCATTATGGGGTTCTTCCCTACTCCATAAAAAGCTGAAAAATTAAAAATCATTACACAAGTGTTTTAGGATCTACATATAAACATTCAGATATGAATACGAGAACTTTTTCGTTTTATAATTATAAAACCGAACCGATTATAATTATAGTTGATTCGTTCCATAATTATAGAACGAATCAGTTTTCACAAAAAGCATCAGGAATCAACACCTTCTTTTTTCAACAGAAAAGTATAAACAACACCCAAACTATTTACACTCGTTAAGGTATTTTCAGTCAGCCCTATCCAAAACAATATATCGGTGTTCTTTAGACGGAGGGGATTTTGGATGGAGGGGATTTGTAATCAGTCGTGGTGGGGGAATTTATTTTATACTTAACATATTGACAAATGTGGTTTTATCCTTCCCTCCCGGGGCTACTCTCAACACACATCTTTTCACCCTCGTAGAGGGTAATATATCGTAGACCCCGGCGTTGCCGCAGGGCTGTTAAATTCTATGCTTCTAAGTCCTGCAAGGACGGTATATCTTAGCCCAGTAGGAAGTCCTGGGTGGGTTATAGATTCTCCTTCCACTCATGAGTCCTGAAGGGACGGCATAATGAATGCTCAACCTAATATGTCGCTATTTTTATTCTGTCGTGCCTACAGCACTAAAATTCTTTTCTATCCATCAACCCAGCACTTCGTACTGGGCTAACATATACCGTCCTTGCAGGACTTCATACAAATCATACAGGAGAATTTAACAGCCCTGCGGCAACGCCGGGGCCTAAGATAAAATAGGCCTACGGCCTGAATAAGATGCGTGTACAGAGTAGCTCCCGGAGAGGGGAAATAAAACGAAACCAGCACTTTAAAATCTTCCGGCCACGACTGATTGGTAATCCCCGATAAACAAGTCTTAGGATTTGTAATCCTTCTTCTTAATACGTATGGGGTATAAATGGGATTGAAAATCCCTGGAATCGACACACCGGGATTACAAATCCCGGTGATCCAAAGATCCAAATTATCCTGTTTTGATGTTCTTATGGTTACATTTTTTATTATTCCGCTTCCTCCGGGATGTGCCAGTCAATGGCTCCCCTACCGGCTTTTTCGAGGAATTCGTTGGTTTGTGAGAAAGGTTTACTGCCAAAAAATCCCCCTCCTGCCAGTGGCGACGGATGGGTACCTTTTAACAGGAAATGTTTGGGATTGGTAATGCCTTTGGCGGCATTAATAGCGTGGTTACCCCACAGAATAAAAACAATAGGCTTATCATAATTATTTAATTGCTCAAGTACCCGCTGGGTAAACTTCGCCCAGCCAAACGATTTATGGCTCCCGGCTTTTCCTTTTGTAACACTCCAACTGGTATTCATCATCAACACCCCCTGTTTAGCCCATGCGGCCAGATAACCGTGCTTAGGGGCATCTATACCCAGATCTGTTTTTAGTTCCTTATAAATATTTTTAAGGCTCGGCGGCACCTTAACTCCCGGCTTTACGGAAAAGCTCAACCCATGAGCCTGTCCCTCGCCATGATAAGGATCCTGACCGATAATCACCACTTTCACATTCTCATAAGGACACAAATCAAAACAGGAAAATCGTTCTTCTTTCGGCGGATATACAGTTTCCTGCTGAGAAACCTCATCTACCTTTTCCATCAGTTTTATAAAGTATTCCTGTTTACTTTCCTGCTCCAAAAACTCTTTCCAACTTTTCATTTTTATATTCTATTAGTTAAATGTTATCTGATAAGGATTAATTGTACATCCGGACAAAAATATAAAATAAAACAGGATTAAAATGTATAATCATAAAATACCGTATCAAAAGAGTCTTAATAGCCCCGCTTAGCTTCTATGGGTGCCATGATCTCCTGTATACTTTTGATTGGGTAGTTGAGCTCACTGGTTATCAGATGTTTCATCTTCTCTACCTCTGCTGCTCCTCTTTTTCTACTATTTATCAGAAAATACAAATACCGCCGGGACGATCCCCATAAAGTACCATTCTTTACAACCACATTCCCATTCGTATAATAAGTATTATAGCAATCACTGCATTCTGGAATAGTTGTATACCGATTGGCAAACAAATATTCTTCAACCAGATAAGTCTCCACGCAATCATAATATCCATATTCGTAAAAATATTGATTGTCGAGGGCATATTGCTCCACAAATTTCAGATAAAAAGAGCAAATAATCTGGAAATCCCCTGAATCTGAAATAGCTATTTCTCCTTTTTGATTCATATAAAAACCAAAGGGAGCATGATGATAACCACAATCCAACCAATAATCATCTCCCTCTTTTTCATATTCTATAGATTCCCCTTTTTCTATCTTACTTTTACTAAATAAACGAAAATCGAACGCATGGCGCCCATCCCGCTTCACTTCATCTCTTGTTAGTGTCAATGTATATCCGGAGAAGATTAGTTGGAAGTCAATGAAGGGTTCAAACAAAGGAAAATTCTGACTACTAAAGTACCGGCAAATGGTATCTCTGTCGCACGTCCACTCGTCCGTATAGTAACAAAGAGTACTCATATAGTCGTTTGCTCTTTGCGACAACCGGGAGATAGGCTGAAATGAAAAGGAATCAAAACAGTCAAAAAAGCGAACTACTTTTTCTATTACTTTTTCGGCATCACTAAATATAATAAACAACTCCCTATCTTCATGAATTACTTCTACACCTGTTACCACAGAAAGAATATCTTCCAGGTTATCAATCTGATCATCTGTCAGTTTACCATTTTCCGGAGGAAAAATCTCAAAAATCAAATAGGTTGTATGATTATCCAACACTCTTAAAACAGGAGGATACTCCTCGTCAAAACCTGTTATCTCAATCTCTTTCATCTTCATAATTCCATAAATTTAAAACGGTTTACAACAAAGATATAGATTTATTTCTATGAGTAAATAAAATGTTTCCAACTAATTTCCGGATACTCGCTGGCGCAGATTTAAATCTGTGCCTAAACAAATCAATTGAATAAAATTCAATACCTTTGCCTGCTCATAACAATGAAAGACATCGATATGATAGATATTACTACAAAGACACAAATATTAAAACTGATCAACCGGGAGGTATTACCTGCGGTAGGTTGTACAGAACCGGTAGCTGTAGCCCTTTGCGTGGCCGGAGCTGCGGAACTACTGAATAACAAACCGGATAAGATAGAAGTATGGTTAAGTGCCAATGTACTGAAAAACGCTATGGGTGTAGGGATTCCCGGAACCGGGATGACAGGCCTGCCGATAGCAATCGCATTGGGATACCTGATTGCCGGTCCGTCACTGGAACTAAAGATGTTACAAAATATTACACCGGAATTGCTGGAAAAGGGCAAAGCCATGATCGAAAGCAAAATCATATCTATCCACCTCCGGGAACAGGTAGATAAACTATATATCGAAACCTTGCTATCTGCCGGCAAAGAACAGGCACGTACCATTATTTGTAAAGAACATAACAACTTTATTTATAAAGAGAAGAACGGAAAACCCCTGATAGATTCCCGCTGCCCGGATAATGAAAAACCGGCCTGTGAAAAAGAGCAGGACTTGCAACTATCTTTCGACAGGGTGTACCATTTTGCTACTGAAACACCTCTGAATGAACTTGCGTTTATACGGGAAGTCTCGGAGGTAAACCGGGAGGCTGCACAAACCTCCCTGCAAGATAATTACGGGCATACGGTTGGTAAAATTGTAGGAGGTAAATATGGCCGGAAATATATGGGTGACAGCATCTTCACTCGTATGCTTACCATGACGGCAGCTGCCTGCGATGCCCGCATGGATGGAGCTATGATTCCGGTAATAAGTAACTCGGGAAGCGGCAATCAGGGAATTGCGGCAACCCTGCCGGTTCTCTCTTTTGCGAAAGAGACCGGGAGTACAGACGAACAATTAACCCGGGCACTGGCACTTAGCCACCTGATGGTTATCTATATCAAACAAAGCCTGGGGCGGTTGTCGGCCCTGTGTGGTTGTGTTGTTGCTGCTACAGGAGCCGCCTCTGCCATAACTTACCTGATGGGAGGAGATAAAGTACAAATATCGTATTCGATCAAAAATATGGTGGGTAACCTGACCGGGATGATCTGCGACGGAGCCAAACCCAGCTGTGCACTGAAAGTATCAAGCGGTGTATCAACAGCCATGTTATCTGCCCTTATGGCTATGGAAAATAAAGTAGTTACTTCAATGGAAGGTATTATCGACGAAGATGTAGACCAAACCATCCTGAACCTCACATCAATCGGGTCGGTAGGAATGGAAGCAACCGATAAACTGGTATTGGATATTATGACACACAAAAGCTAACAACCTTTCCCATAGGACATTTGTTTTAAAGCATAGAATTAAAATAAATGTTGAAATGGAAATAAAAGATACTTCATTACAAAACCCGTTAACTATGTATCCCCATGAAAAGTTTCCGATGCAAAAACAGGAAGCTCCGGGGTTAGACAGTAAAATGTTTCCGGTACCTGATTGTGGGGAAGAAACCTATGTAGGAGCTAACCGGTTGACAGGCCGGAAAGCGTTAATAACAGGAGGCGACTCCGGTATTGGCAGAGCTGTAGCCATTGCTTTTATGCGGGAAGGTGCTACCGTTGCTATCACTTATTTGCCCGAAGAAGAAGCAGATGCCAAATCATTAGCTGAATTATTCCGGCAGGAGGGTAAAGAACTGATTTCCATAGCACGTGATCTCCGCCAGGAAAAAGATTGCCGGGAAGCTGTTAAAGAAGCTACCGGAAAACTGGGAGGAATAGATATACTTGTATTAAATGCAGCTGTTCAGACAGCCCAGACAGATATTAACAAATTATCCGCAGAACAGATACAAAAGACATTTGAAGTAAATGTTTTTTCTCCGATCTATATTTCTAAAGCAGCCATTCCTTATTTACCGGCAGGGGCTTCTGTTATTTTTTCGGCCTCTGCAGAGTATTATACGCCTAATAAAATGCTAATGGATTACGCGGCATCCAAAGGTGCAGTGGTAGCGTTCAGTATTGCCTTATCAAAATACCTGATTGATAAAGGTATCCGGGTAAACGCGGTTTGTCCGGGCCCGGTATGGACACCGCTGGAAGTATCCGGAGGAAATCCGGACGAAGGAATTCCGGTACATGGGCTGGATACACCCATGAAACGTCCCGCACAACCGGTTGAACTGGCCGGCATATATGTATTTTTGGCATCCAACGAATCCACGTATGTAGTGGGTGAAATATATGGAGTAACCGGAGGTTTAAGTAGTTTGTAAACAAAAACTCATCATGGCAAAAAAGAGAGAAGCGGAAGTTATAGCAATTAAACGGGTAGAACCGTTAAGCTGGTGGATCGGGATGAAAACTCCCCTGTAATTAATGATTTACGGAGAAAATCTGGCCGGCAGTACAATTCAGACCCAACGAAAAGGGGTAAGAATTAAAAAGGTACACAAATCCGATAGCCCCAACTATCTTTTTGTTGATATAGAGATCGCCCCTACCACACAGGCAGGTAAGTGCACTTTCGATATCAAAAAAGGCAGCCAGACAGTTCATTTTGATTATCTGCTGGAAAGACGGCACAAAGATTCCGCTACCCGTAAAAGCTTTTCGGCCGCCGATCTGATCTATCTATTGATGCCGGATCGTTTTGCCAATGGTGACCCGGGAAATGATTCTACCGGAAATACAAAAGAGAAAGTAAACCGGAAAGAACCTTCCGGCCGCCATGGAGGAGATTTACAGGGTATTATTGACCATCTTGATTACCTTTCCGGACTGGGAGTTACTACCTTATGGATTACTCCGCCCCAACTTGACAACGAACCGGAGCAATCGTATCACGGATACGCCAGTGCAGACTATTACCATATTGATCCGCGGTTCGGAGACAACGAGTTATACCAGCAGTTGGTGGTAGAAGCCCATTGGAGGGATATTAAAGTTATTATGGATGCTGTTCCCAACCATTGTGGTACAGCACATTGGTGGATGCAGGATTTGCCTTTCCGGAACTGGATACATCAGCCACCGGAATTTATTCGCTCTAACTACCGGCTGGTTACTACTGTTGACAAAAATAGTGCAAAGATAGACCGGCTGGAGACAGTAGACGGTTGGTTTGACAATTCTATGCCGGATATGGCTTTAGAGAATCCCTATGTACAGCAATATTTTCTGCAGGCTTATATCTGGTGGATCGAATGGGCGGATCTGGACGGGTTGCGGGTAGATACATTTCCATACAATGACAGGATTGGTATTGCTAACTGGACACAGGGTATTCTAAAAGAGTATCCTAATCTGAATATCGTAGCAGAATGTTGGCATTCCTCCCCAGCGGTAGTAGCTTACTGGATGGGGAAAAATAAAAACAGTGACGGATATTCCTCCCATCTGCCTGCTGTGATGGATTTCCCATTACAGGAAGCCTTACAGGAAGGTATAGCCGAAGATTCTACCGACTGGATGAAGGGGATGAACCGTTTATACGAAGCACTGGCACTTGACTTTCTATATGCAGACCCGAAATCATTATTATTATTTCTGGACAATCATGATACAATCCGGTTTGCCGATGCTATGAAAGGAAATAAAGATAAGATAAAATGGGGTTAACCCTACTGGCCACATTGAGAGGGATTCCTCAACTATATTATGGTACGGAGTACGGATTCCGCTCCACTAACTTATCCAAAGGAGACGGAGCCAGCCGGAAAGATTTCCCCGGTGGTTGGAGAAAAGACCGCAAAGACCTGTTTACAGGTGAAGGCGCAACCGCACATGAAAAAGAGATCTTTGAACATGCCTGCCGGTTATTTAACTGGCGTAAAACAGCAACCGTAATTCACGAGGGAGAAACCACTCATTTTCTACCCCGGAATAATACATACGGCTATTTCCGTTATACCCGGGATGAAGCTGTATTCGTATTCCTGAACCCCACCCGTAAAGATGTTAGGATTGACTGGGAACATTATTCCGAGTGTCTGAAAGATTACGGTTCCGGAACAGATATTCTGACAGGTGATAAAGTAGCTGTAGGAGAAGAGTTCAAAGTAAAAGCTCATCAATCCGTAGTGATCGAATTAATTCCCACTCCGAAAAAGAGAACCAAAACCACAGCCTCAAAACAACCGGTTGCAGCAAAAACAAAACAACCAAAAGCAGGAAAAGTAACTAAAAGCAGATAGATTCTTACAAAGTTATCAGAAAAAGGATATATTTGCATATACAAAATTTATATAACCTAATCCTATGAGTTTTTTAAATAAGCTATTCGGGAAAGATAAAAAATTAAAGAAACAATTAATTTCCCTTTTAAAACAAAATGCTAACGAGAAGATTCCAACCAGTATTCGTTACCAGGATAAAACATATTATATAACTCCTCGTGTGGATTCTATCGAACTGAAAGCAGACGGAGAGCAAAGCATTTCGATTGCTAAATCCGGCTTTATGGATATCAAAACCATAATAGCAGAAGCCGGCCAACTGTTAGAGGAATATAACAAAGGATGGAATGAAGAAAAACAGGATATTGATAGACTCAACAATTTCCGGAAAGATATCGCCTCCCTGATAAGAGAATGTAATATCATATTTAATGACAGAGCTGAGGAATTTAAAAGCGTAGAAGAGATAGGTGAATATAATTTTAAGGTAGGAATTCTTGCACTGGATATTGATTGTCCCAAACTGGCCGGCCCGTTTTTTATGTGCGCTGCTGGTAATGGGTGTGAAGATAAAGACCGGTGCCAAACTTTAATGGCCCACTGTATGATAGAAGATGGAGGGGCATATGAGGCTATAGAAACTCTTCAAATCGTAATAACACGAAACCCGGAATATACACTTGCATGGAACCACTTAGGAAGAGCATATGCAGCAGTAGGAAAAGTTGGTAAAGCCGGAAAGTGTATTCTAAAGGCAGTATCTTTGGAAAAAAACTTAACAGACCTCTGTGACTACTATTCCATATTAGGTGAATTTCTTAAACAACTAAATAAAGAAGACTGGGCTAATCATTTTATAGAACTTTCAGAAAAAGAAGAACCCAACGAAAATACGCCTCAAATACTGGAAGAAATAACCACCTATTTTGAAGAGCTTAGTTCCAAAGAAGAGTAAGAAAACAATAAGGGCTATCCCCTCCCTGAGATAGCCCTTTGGATTTAATTAGTTGCAAGGTTTTGATTAATTACTTACTGTGGTTACAATTAACAACTATACATTATATATGATTATAACTTACATTATAATTAACTGAAACTTTTAAGTAAAAATAGGGAGTTCTACCCTGTTCGATGTGTAGAAATTAGTATTCCTATGGGAAAAACTGTTACTTTTGTTTTAAAAACAAACAAACATGAAATATATCTTCAGGCTTACTCTTTGCCTGCTTTTTATTCTTTCCGGTTACAATTTCGCAAAAGCACAAACAACTGTTGATGAGGCAGCATACGCAAAATTAATGCAACGTTTCCTGAACGATGAAAAACTATCCACACAGGAGTACGACGTTCTTTATTATGGATATATTTTTCAGGATACATACAAAGGAAGCTCAATTCCATCGGTAGACGCTGCGGTAGAAATGGCTCAACAGGACGATTGGGAAAAGGCTTATGATATGGCTATCCTGGCAATTCCCGAACATCCCGTATCCCTTAAACTCTATCACCTATTAGTATCCATAGCAGGCTCTGTTCCACATGCTCCGGAAAATGCCACAGAAATATATACAAACCGCTTATTGGCTTTATTGGGTGCCATTCTGCGCAGTGGAGACGGAACAGGTAAAGAAACTGCTTTTTGGGTAAATACAATTTCCGACGAATACATCTTTATGACGAATTATCTGGGAATAGATAATATTAAAAGCCAGCGGCTATACGAAGAAAATGATATCTATTATGATGTATTTGAAATTGATCCGGGAGCACGTTATGAAGGAACAGAAATATGGTTCGATGTCTCCCCTTCGATAGATTACATGTCTCAATTTTTTGAATGAAGTAAAGGATTGATCAATTTTTACACATTCCTATCTGATTTTTGCAGGACTTTGTTTTCTGCCGGTATTTTTTATACCTTTGAGATTTTGTGTATAACTTATACTTTATGAAAAACTCAGTCTGAAATAATAATCTAAAAGAGTAATTACCATGAATCACAAACTTTTAGTATGTATCCGGTTAGGGATACTTCTCTTATTCACCGGAATCCGGCCGGTAGTTGCCGGAGTATGCAATGAACCTGATTCAGCCTATGTTTTTGCCTACAGTACGGATAAAAATGATAATCACAACGGATTGCATTTTGCCTGGAGTATTGATGCTGTCAACTGGCATCCGGTAGGTCCGGAGTTCCAATTTATGCGGTCGTTCTATGGACGGTGGGGACCACAGAAAAAAATGTTTGATCCCTACATTTTTCAGGATAAAGAAGGATGGTTTCATTGCGTTTTTAGTGTAAATGAGGAAGATAATAAGTTTGCTTATTCGGTTTCTCCGGATCTCATTACATGGAAATCACAGGATTTTCCGGCCGTACCTGTAAAAACAAATTGCATGGCAATGGAAATAGGAGTTAATTTAGAAAGCGGACTATATCAGGTAAGTTGGCTGGACACAAAAAGTAATCAGTATTATGCAGTTACTACTTCAAACATCCTTCAATTGTCAGATGCGAAACAAATTGCAGCCGGTCAGCGTAAAAATGACCGCCGGGAAGTTATTATCAACGGCATTCCATTAACCGGTACAATTCATAAAGTGAAATGGACAATTCTTGATGGTATAATCAAAAAACAGGAATTATCAGCTTATAAAACAGAATTATATGCAGAATATGCAAAAGATGATGCCACACGGTTTGCCGGACTGGAAGAGATCCGGGGTTCTTTATCAGTAATCCCGGAAAAAAGTAAAGCGATTAGTAATATGTTAATCGGTATTTTCTTTGAAGATATTAATTATGCAGCGGACGGAGGTTTGTATGCCGAATTGATACAAAACCGTGATTTTGAATATTCACCAGATGATAAAGAAGGAAAAGATGAAAACTGGAATGCTACTACCAGTTGGTCTGTCAAAGGAACCGGATTAACATTTTCGATAGATACAAAAGACCCCATTCATCCGAATAATCCTCATTATGCAGTATTAGAAATTCACCAGCCCGGAAGTGCTTTAGTAAATGAAGGATGGGATGGTATAGCAGTGAAAGCCGGTGAAAAGTATGACTTTTCTGCTTTTATCCGCACTCCGGAGGGAGCGAAAGGAAAAGTACTGATCCGCTTAACCGACGAACAGGGACAGGTAGTTGGTGAAACCTCATTGAAAACCGGACAGGCCAGTTGGAAAAAGCAGGAATCGACCCTGACAGCCAGGTCAACGGTAACTAATACCCGGTTGGAAATCATTCCTGAATTTTCAGGAAAAATAGAACTGGATATGATATCTTTATTCCCCCGTAATACTTTTAAAGGACGAAAAAATGGTTTACGCGCTGACCTTGCACAGGTGTTGGCCGATATAAAACCTAAATTTGTCCGTTTCCCGGGTGGCTGTGTAGCCCACGGGGATGGTCTGGGGAATATATACCGTTGGGTAAATACGGTCGGCCCGCTGGAATCAAGAGTACCACAACGCAATTTATGGGGATATCATCAGACGGCTGGTTTAGGCTATTATGAATATTTCCAGTTCTGTGAAGACATCGGTGCACAACCGGTTCCGGTAGTTGCGGCCGGTGTACCGTGTCAGAATTCCGGAGTAGGTGGCCACGGACAACAATGTGGTATTCCCATGGATGAAATGAACGACTATATACAGGAATTATTTGACCTGATTGAGTTTGCCAACGGTAGCGTACAGACCAAATGGGGTAAGGTGCGTGCAGAAATGGGACATCCTAAACCTTTTAACCTGAAATACCTGGGAGTAGGAAATGAAGATCTGATCTCTGAAGTTTTTATCGAACGGTTTGAAATGATCTGCAATGCATTCCGCGAAAAACATCCTGAAATTTCTATTATCGGTACGTCAGGTCCTTTTCATGAAGGATCGGATTATGAAGCCGGATGGGAAGTGTCTACCCGTATGAATATACCTTTAGTGGATGAACATTATTATTTGTCGCCGGCATGGTATATCTATAATCAGGATTATTATGATAAATACGACCGTAACAAACCAAAAGTGTATTTAGGTGAATATGCGGCCCATTTACCCGATCGCTCGATAAATATAGAATCCGCTTTAGCGGAAGCTTTACATTTGATTAATCTGGAACGGAACGGAGATGTGGTGTATATGTCATCCTACGCACCCTTATTAGCCAAAGAAAACCGGACCCAATGGAATCCGGACCTGATTTATTTCAATAATACGGAGATAAAACCAACTGTGGGTTATTATGTGCAGAAGTTATGGGGTAATCATGCAGGCGATACCTATATCCCACACGTAATCCAATTATCCAGTGAAAAGGAAAGTGTACGTAAAAGGGTCGCGACTTCAATTGTACGGGATAGCGAGACCGGCGATTTGATTATCAAAATGGTAAATTTATTGCCTGAAACGGTAAATCTGAATCTGGATATCGAAGAGCTGGTAAAAGGAACACAGGCATTTAAAGTAATATTACAGGGAACTCCGGAAGATAAAACCGCTAAACCAAACGAAAGTCTTGTACCACTGGAAGAAGTAATACAAACAGAATTGCCCCCTTATTCACTAACAATTTATCGCCTTCAGTAAAACATACAATAAATAAAACTTATAGAGTTTATTCTAATCACCCGTTTTAAAATCTGATAAATAAGTCAGTAAATATAAAACGGGTGATTAAATAATAGATACTATATATTTTTAGTGTTAACCGGAATAAAACAGCAATTGTTAAACTAAAGTTAAATCTTACCTTCTCTGTTACAACGTAACAAAAAGGAACTAATATTGCACCTGTTCAACAAAATTGTTGAACCATACAACCAATAGACTTGTTCATCTGTAAATAGTAAAATAAAAAGATATGGCTCCTAAGGAAACGACAACCGAACAACTTATTCTGGAAGCTACTGAAGCCGAATTCCTCGAAAAAGGATACGGCAAAGCGCGCACCACGGAAATAGCCCGGCTGGCAGGGGTAAACCACTCCATGCTGCACTATTATTTTCGGACTAAAGAGAACCTCTTTGAAGTGATGTTCCAGAAAAAAGCCAAAAGTATGGCGGAAGTCATGATACTGACAATCAGACAGGATTTACCTTTTCTTGAAAAAATTAAAAAGGACGTTGAAGACCATTTCGATTTCGTGGCAGCTAACGAGAAACTCCCCGCTTTTATATTCAGTGAAGTCCTGTATGATGAAAAAATTAAAGCTATATTCATAAACATCCTGCAGGAAAAAATAAAAACGATTCTCCATAAACTGAAAAAGGAAATAGAGATGGAGGCAAGCAAATGAACTATCCGATATGTGGAACCAGTAGACCTTTTATTTAATATTGTAGCCCTTAATGTTTTTGTATTTACGGCTCTTCCTATCATGTCCGGAGTATTAAATCTGGATGGGGAAAAATATGCCGCTTTCTTACAACACCGGAAAGAAGCAAATGTAGATACAATTTTCAGACAATTAAAGACTTAATTTTTTTATACCTATGTCAACAAAATTGTTGATCATTTTGTTGATCAAATTTGTTATAGCTAAAGAAACAACATCCAATCATATATAATGATATGAAAAAAAGACTATCCATACTTATCATTTTACTGCTCATAGTACATGCCGGATATGCTCAACTAAGTATTGAAGAGTGCTATGAAAGGGCAGAAGCAAACTATCCGCTCATCCGGCAATACGGCCTGATAGAAAAAACAAAGGAGTACAACCTTTCCAACGCATCCAAAGGCTACCTTCCACAGATGCAGTTAAATGCAAAAGCCACCTACCAGTCGGAAGCAACCCAAATCCCTATCGATGTGGAAGGAGTACCGCAATTAAGTAAAGACCAATACCAGACTACCCTGGATATTAACCAAAGTATCTGGGACGGCGGGGCCATCAAATCACAAAAAGAAATTATCCGGACACAGGCCGGGATAGACAGGCAAAACCTGGAAGTAACCCTGTATGCTATCCGTAACAGAGTGAACCAGCTTTTCTTCGGCATACTCCTGTATGATGAAACACTCGCACAAAACACCCTCTACCTGGAAGACCTGGAACGCAACTATACCGAGGTAGCCGCATACGTCGTAAACGGACTGGCTAATCAGGCCGACCTGGATGCCGTAGAGATAGAACGGGTAAAAGCAATCCAGAGCCGTGTACAAACCACATACAACCGGAATGCCTACCTCGAAATGCTCTCCGTACTTATCGGCGAGCCGGTAGACGAAAATACCAGACTGGTAAAGCCATCCCCCAACCAGCTCTATACAAACACCATACAGCGACCCGAACTGGCACTTTACGAAGCACAGTTTGCCAACCTTGAGGCACAAAAGAAAGAGATTAAAGCCAGTCTGATGCCAAAACTCAATGTCAATGCCACAGGAGGATACGGCCGGCCGGGCTTAAACATGCTGGAAAATAAATTCTCTGCTTACTACATAGCGGGCCTTTCTTTTAACTGGAACCTGGGTAATTTCTACACACGGAAAAACAACCTGGGAAAAATAGAAATCAACCGGGGCACCATAGAAACCCAGCGGGAAACATTCCTTTTTAACACCGAACTGGATATGACACAAAGCGGAAATGAAATCCGGAAATACCGGGAATTGCTTCAAACGGATGATGAAATTATCCGCCTGCGCGCTTCCGTGCGGAGTGCCTCCGAAGCAAAAGTGGCCAACGGTACCCTATCGGTACTCGACCTGATGAAAGAAGTCAATGCCGAACAAACGGCCATACAGGATAAAATCCTGCATGAAATACAACTTTTGCAATCCATTTATAACATGAAATACATTACGAACAACTAAGAAAAAAAACAACGATATGAAGAAGATTAAACATCTGATTATGGTAGTATGGGTACTTACCCTATCAGCCTGCCACCACAAAGGATTGGAATACGATGCCTCCGGCGTATTTGAAGTCACCGAAGTAATTGTCTCCTCACAGGGAAACGGCGAAATCCTCTGGTTCCAACTTTCAGAAGGTGACCAGCTGGAAGCGGGTCAACAGGTTGGGCTTATTGACACGACCCAACTATACCTCCGGAAAATCCAGTTAGACGCAAGCATTGGAAGTGTACAGAATAGAAAAACAACCGTTTCCACCCAAATAGCCGCTATTCAGCAGCAAATAGAGACGCAGAAAACCGAACAGAGACGGTATGAAAACCTGATTACGATGAATGCCGGTAATCAAAAACAGCTGGATGATGTGAATGCCCAGATAGAACTACTCGAAAAGCAACTGGCGGCGCAATACGAAACAGTCCGGAACAACAACAGCAGCCTGACGGAAGAAACCCAGTCATACCGGGCACAAATCGACCAGCTGGAAGACCAGATAAAAAATTCCCTTATCATCAGCCCTATTAAAGGAACGGTACTGGCGAAATACGCAGAACCGGGCGAACTGGCTACACAAGGGAAAGCCCTCTTTAAAATAGCCGACATCGAAACCATGTATCTTCGTGCCTATATTACTTCCAGCCAGCTCACGTCCGTAAAAATCGGACAGGATGTGCAGGTCTACTCCGATATGGGCGAATCAGGCAGCCGGGAATACAACGGCAGAGTAACATGGATATCCGACAAAACGGAATTCACCCCCAAAACCATCCAGACACGGGATGAAAGAGCCAATCTGGTATATGCCGTCAAAATACAAGTACAAAACGACGGATACATAAAGAAAGGCATGTATGGAGAAGTCAAATTCTAAACCCATGAGTGCGGTATCGGTACAAAACGTCAGCAAAAGTTATGGCAAAGTAAAGGCCCTGAAGAACATCAGTTTCGAAGCCGGAACAGGTGAAATCTTCGGCATTATCGGTCCCGACGGGGCCGGTAAAACCACCTTGTTCCGCATACTTACCACCTTACTTCTACCCGATAGCGGACAGGTAACCGTCGATGGATACGATGTTGTCAAAGACTATAAAGAAATCCGCCAACGGGTGGGATATATGCCCGGTAGATTCTCGCTGTATCAGGATCTGAGCGTGGAGGAAAATCTGGAATTCTTTGCCACCCTTTTCAACACTACTATTCAGGAGAATTACCACCTGATAAAAGACATATACCAGCAGATAGAACCCTTTAAAACAAGGAAAGCGGGAAAACTATCCGGTGGGATGAAACAAAAACTGGCTCTTTGCTGTGCACTGATACACAAACCCACCGTTTTATTCCTGGACGAACCCACTACCGGGGTAGACCCTGTATCCCGGAAAGAGTTCTGGGAAATACTCAAACAGCTCAAACAGCAAAATATCTCTATCCTGGTTTCCACCCCTTATATGGATGAGGCTTCTCTTTGCGACCGGATTGCTTTTATTCTGGATGGAGAATTCCCGGAAATCAATACCCCGGCAAAAATAATTGAGGAGTTCAACGAAAAACTATGGGCAGTGAAAGCAGACCATATGTATAAACTGTTGCTTGACCTGCGGGAAAATAAACATATAACCAGTAGTTTTACTTTCGGCGAAAGCCACCATATCACTGTGGATGATACATTGACACCAGACAGCCTGAAAAAACAGTTGGAAGATAAAGGCCATACACATGTGGATGTGTACCCTATAAAGCCGACCATTGAAGATTGTTTCATGAAAATAACAGAAAAGAAACAACATGAATGACATAGTAATCAGTGCAAAGGAACTCACCAAGAAATTCGGAAACTTTACAGCTGTCGACCATATCAGCTTTGAAGTGGATAAAGGTGAAATTTTCGGGTTTCTCGGGGCAAACGGAGCCGGCAAAACCACCGCTATGCGTATGATCTGCGGCCTCAGCCTCCCTACTTCCGGGGAAGGAAAAGTGGCCGGGTTTGACATTGCACGGGAACAGGAAAAAATCAAACAAAATATAGGCTATATGAGCCAGAAATTTTCCCTTTACGAAGACCTGAAAGTATGGGAAAACATCCGTCTGTTCGGAGGTATCTACGGCATGAAAGAAAAAGACATACAAACGAAAACCGACCGGATACTGAACCATCTGGGATTTATGAACGAAAAAAACACGCTGGTTCGTGACCTTCCCATCGGATGGAAGCAAAAACTCGCGTTCTCCGTCTCTATCTTTCATACGCCCAAAATCGTATTTCTGGATGAACCTACCGGAGGGGTAGACCCGGTGGCACGCCGGCAGTTCTGGGAAATGATATACGAAGCGGTAGAGGAAGGCATTACTGTATTTGTCACTACACACTATATGGATGAAGCTGAATACTGCGACCGGGTTTCTATTATGGTAGACGGACGAATTGAAGGGCTGGACTCGCCGGAGAATCTCAAAGAGCAGACCCATTCACAAACGATGGATGAAGTATTTCAGAAATTTGCAAGGAAAGCAACATGAAATTCAGATTAAGAGATGAAGCAGTTTTTAGCATTTGTAAAAAAAGAATTTTTGCATATCTTCAGGGATGCCCGGACGATGCTTATTTTGCTCGGAATGCCCATTGTGCAGATTATCCTCTTCGGGTTTGCCATCACTACCGAAGTTAAAAATACACCGGTTGCCGTATACGACCTCTCGAATGATGCCGCCACACAGCAAATCATCCAGCGTATCGCGGCCAATCCCTACTTTACACTGGTAAAAGAACTTCACAGCCCGGAGCAGATAGAAGAGGTGATGAAAAAAGGAACGGCAGCCCTGGTCATTGTGTTTGACAGCGATTTCCAGAGTAATATGTTGCATACCGGAGAAGCCGCCGTACAGCTTATTGCGGATGCGACCGACCCGAACCAGGCCACAACTGTGGTGAACTATGCCACCAGCATACTTACCCAATACCAACAGGAAATTGCTACCCAATACCCGGCCGCCTTTTCCATCATTCCCCAAACCCGGATGCTCTATAATCCCCAGATGGAAGGAGCCTACAATTTTGTACCCGGAGTGATGGGACTCATCCTGATGCTGATTTGCGCGATGATGACTTCGATAGCCATTGTACGGGAAAAAGAAAAAGGAAGTATGGAGGTATTGCTCGTATCTCCTATCAAACCGATATACATTATCATTGCCAAAGCAGTACCCTATTTCACGCTATCTTTAGTCAACCTGGTTAGTATACTGCTATTATCCGTATTCGTACTTAAAGTACCTATCGCCGGAAGCTTATTGCTTATCATAGGAGTATCCTTACTGTTCATCCTTGTGGCGCTTCTACTCGGATTGCTGATTTCCAATGTTGTTACGACACAGGTAGCCGCCATGCTTGCATCCGGTATGGCTCTAATGATGCCTACCATGTTACTCTCAGGAATGATGTTCCCTATTGAAAGTATGCCTCCCATCCTGCAATGGATATCCAGCATCATGCCGGCCCGCTGGTATATAGAAGCCATCCGGAAACTCATGATACAGGGTGTGGAAGGTATCTATGTGATAAAAGAAGTCAGTATCCTATTGCTTATGATACTTGTTCTGCTGGCCATAAGCCTCAAAACATTCAAGAAAAGATTGTCATAATTTAAAACGATTCCTATGCTCAAATATCTTCTGGAAAAAGAATTCAAACAAATCCTCCGGAACCCCTTCATTCCCCGGTTGATACTCTTCATGCCTGTCATGATGCTTATCATCATGCCGTGGGCAGCTAATCAGGAAATAACGAATGTAAAGCTTTCCGTAGTAGACAATGACCGGAGCAGTTATTCCCAGCGGTTGATAAACAAAGTGATTGCTTCCGGCTATTTCCTGCTGGAAGATATGTCCGGTTCAAACGACGAGGCCCTCAAAAGTATCGAATCCGGCAAAGCGGATATTATCCTCGAAATCGAACCCGAATTCGAAGAACAACTCATTAAAAACAGAATGGCTAATGTGATGATATCCGCTAATGCGGTCAATGGTACGAAGGGTGGACTGGGTTCTGCCTATCTTGCCGCTATCATGGCTGACTTCGCAGATGATATCACCACCGAATGGGGATTGAATACCGACAAAACAAGCAGTGCTCTTATTAATATAGTACCCCACAACAAATACAACATTTATCTGGACTATAAAGTCTTTATGATTCCCGCACTGGTGGTTACGCTGCTAACCATGATAGCCGGGTTCCTGCCTGCTCTCAACATCGTAGGTGAAAAAGAGGCCGGAACCATCGAGCAAATGAATGTAACACCGGTAAAAAGGCTCACTTTCATTTTGGGTAAACTTATCCCTTACTGGATTATCGGATTTATTATATTAACCATCAGTTTCCTGCTGGCCGCCCTTATATACGGACTCACCCCTGCCGGAAATATCCTGACAATCTATCTCTATGCTACCGTATATATATTAGTCGTATCCGGATTAGGACTAGTTATCTCCAGCCATTCCGACACCATGCAGCAGGCCATGTTCGTGATGTACTTTTTTATGCTTATCCTGATCCTCCTGAGCGGATTATTTACCCCCATCAGCAGCATGCCGGAGTGGGCACAACTGGTAGCCAAAGTCAACCCGTTAAGCTATTTCATACAGGTCATGCGGGCAGTCTACCTGAAAGGAAGCGGCATCGGACAGCTCTTGCCGCAACTGTTAGCCCTGTCCACATTTGCTTTGTTGTTTAATTCATGGGCGATATACAGTTATAGAAAAAGTAATTGATAACACATAAAAAGATTGAAAATGAAAGTAAATTTAGTAGCCACAGTAACCATTAACGGACAACTGTTATTGGCAGAGAACATGTCAAAAGTAACTACCCCTCCACAAGTAATGGGTGTATTCGTACAATAGGCCATAGAAGCCGGTAACATAATTATGGGTCACAGTACCTATAAAATGATTATGCAGACACCAGCTATGCAGCAAGCCTTTTCCAGAATAGAGAAAGTCCTGGTATCAAAAAATGCTATACCGGAAGCGGACTGTAAAATCGTTTCTTCACCAAAAGAAGCTGTTGGATATCTCAAAGATAAAGACTTCAAAACAGCTATCCTCGCAGGTGGTTTGCAAACCTATAATTCATTCCTGAGTGAAGGCCTTGTCACTGATCTATATTTTAGTATAGTACCGGTAATTATAAGTGACGGAGGGATTATAGCGCCACAGAGTGAAACACTCCTATCATTCAAACTGGCCGGACAATCCATGCTGGCAGAGGATATTATCCAGCTTCATTACACGAAAGAGTAAGAAGAGATTACAACGTGCAATAAAACAAATTAGCGACATCATAAAAAGGTTACGCCCAAAACAGGAACATAAATACCTCAAGACTTTTTTGTACGTTTGCAGAATGAATCGTGGGAAAGATAGAAAGAATTCATTGGCCGATCTGCAAAACCAGTACGATCTGTTGATGAAGGAGTTCGAATATGAAAAAGAATTATACCGGGAGCAAACGGAACGAACCGGCATATATAAAAAATACAACAGGGACAATGCTGGTATCCGGTACAAACCGGCAAAAGTTATTACAACTCACTCAACCAACTGGTAATAGAAATAGAGAGACGCGAAAATCAGGAAATTGAACATACATTTGAACACGGCCGTCCGGTTTGCTTCTTTTCCGAACAACCTGATGGGACATTACGCTATCTGAATTTCTCTGCCACCATTAACTATGTGGAGGAAAATAAAATGGTTGTCTCTATACCTTCAACCACTGCACTGGCAGAATTGCAGAGCCTGCATTTACCGGGTGTTCAGCTCTATTTTGACGAAACCAGTTACAAAACCATGTTTCAGGCATTGACCGGAGTAATTCGGGCACGTGATAACCGGCTTGCGGAACTGCGGGAAATTCTATCAGGTAAGCAACCGGCTCAAACAAGAGAACTCTTCCCTATACGTTTTCCCTGGCTGAATAGTTCACAGGATGCAGCAGTTAATAAAGTATTAGCGGCCAAAGATCTCTTTGTAGTACATAGCCCGCCGGGCACCGGAAAAACGACGACCTTAGTAGAAGCCATTTTCGAAACTCTTCACCGGGAGAACCAGGTACTGGTATGTGCGCAAAGTAATATTGCAGTAGACTGGATTTCTGAAAAACTGGTAGACAGAGGGATTCCGGTGTTGCGTATAGGAAACCCAACCCGGGTAAATGATAAAATGCTTTCCTTTACATACGAACGGCGTTTTGAATCCCATCCTGATTATCCGGAATTATGGAGCATCCGTAAATCAATCCGGGAAATACAATCCAATATGCGCAAAAAGAGCCGGGATGAGAAAGACACCATCCGGAACCGGCTATCCCGGCTGAAATTCCGGGCTACCGAACTGGAAATACAGATAGACACTGATCTGTTTGCCGAAGCCCGGGTTATAGCCTGCACACTGGTAGGATCGGCCAACCGGGTATTAGACAACCATACATTCACAACCCTGTTTATAGACGAAGCGGCACAGGCACTGGAAGCCGCCTGCTGGATTGCTATTACAAAAGCAGACCGGGTAGTTTTGGCCGGAGACCATCAACAACTCCCTCCTACTATTAAACTACCGGAAGCTGCCAAAGGTGGACTGGATAAAACATTAATGGAAAAGATAGTAGAAAGTAAACCGGAAAGTGTTTCGTTACTTGAAATACAATACCGGATGCACGAAGATATCATGGGATTCCCTTCCCGTATATTCTACCAAAACCGTTTAAAAGCAGCACCGGAAGTAAAACACCGGGCTATCCTGCCTGTGGATACACCGCTTATCTGGTTGGATACTTCCGGATGCGACTATGAGGAACAGGTGCAACCGGAAAGTATGAGCCGTATCAACCGGAAAGAGGCAGAACTGGCGATTTTACAGTTACAGGTATACATGGAACAAATAGGCAAAGAATGTATACTGGAAGAATCCATTGATTTTGGTATTATATCTCCTTACAAAGCACAGGTATATTACCTGCGGAAACTGATCAAAAGAAATACATTTTTCAAACCTTTCCGCAAATTAATGGCAATCCATACGATAGACGGCTTTCAGGGACAGGAAAAAGATGTAGTTCTGATCAGTCTGGTACGTTCCAATCCCAAAGGACAAATCGGTTTCCTGAACGACCTGCGGCGCATGAATGTAGCAATCACGCGGGCCCGGATGAAACTTTTTATCCTCGGCAACCATTCCACACTGGAACACCACTCTTTCTATAACGAACTATTTCAGTATGTCGCTAAACAGGGTAGGATTATCTCTATCAATAATAGCTAAAAGTTATCTACCTGAACTGTACTTTATAAATCTCATTATCTCTTGTTCTACGAAAAACCGGATAAGACAGATCCGGAACTTTGGATGTAATAAACTCCGGAATATTATAGGATTTCATCAGTCCGGCATAATAAGCCGGATCTTTCTGAGGTAACAAAAATGGTTTCGACTCATTCCCTTCTTCATCTATGTAAGTGATATATGGACGTGTATACAATCCGTCCATACGGCGGCTACTGAATACCACCCAACGGCTATTAGATGACCAGGAATGATAACTATCCGCTTCCGCACTATTGGCAGTTTCCAGATACCGGCCTTCATTCCTTTCGAGATCAATCATATACAACTCAGCATCTTTATGCCAGATAGGGAAAGTGGCATAAGATGAAACAGTAAGCAATACATATTTTCCATCGGGTGATACACGGGGGAAAGAAACACTTCTATCATGCTCCTGTGCATAAAAAATAGTATCGACTTCATGGCTGAAAGTAGCCGTATGAGGATCAAAACCAACACGGCACAAACTATATCGCAGGCTACCGATAGAATCCGGCACCGGACAGGCAGGAGCACTGCAATAATAAAGAGAATTTCCATCGGGAGAAAAACACGGAAAAGTTAAAAATTGGTCCTTTGTAAAAAGGGCATCCGTAGTAACGGTTTGATTCGTTTCCGTATTATATACAACGATATCCGATGCCGTATCGTATACTTCTACACGGTGTTCCGGATGTAGCCCCTGAGTCGTATTATTAATGGAAAAAGCAATATAATTTCCGGAGGGATGCCACCCCGGATAGGTAAAAGCCGAACCGGCTTTCCGGGTATGGGTATCAAGATAAATCATCTGTCCGTTTTTACGCACGATGGTTCCCGGGTATTTAGCCCGTAAATGAAACATCATCTACTCCGGATCCTGCATACAAAAAGAGTGACAATTAACACAGTTATAACCGGTTGATTTATTTTCATAAATCACACTTTCCTGATAAGTTTCCAGATTTCGCTGGTAAATACCCATCCGGTTCCATAAAGCATATCCCGGCTCTATCAACCGGTAGGCAATATAAGGATCTATAGATTCCTCTGCCACATAGACACAGAAAGGAGGATACGCTCCCCATCCCTGTTCTGTTCTGATCTGTACTGTTATCGAGACCTTATCTACCTTTGCATCTTTAAGCAACTGTTTCCATTTAGAAAAAGGAATAATAAAGGTCTGTTTAGCTGCTTTTACCTCAAACTGATAACCCGGGCTGGAAAAAACAGCTACAGCTTCTTCTGCCGGAGCAGCTAAAGAAAAATTCAATGGTGCTATATTATAAGGAATCTTTACTTCCTGGTAATCCGGAAAAATAGTAACCGCCTCCTCAAATTGCAGCATAATGTTTCTTTCTTCCTTACAACTTGTTATTAATACTAAAACAAGCCAGGTTATACATATATACATCTCTTTCTTCATGGCTATTGTTGTACAAATATCAGATGATACCAAAGGGTTTTCCCATACTTATCTTCCATAATCTTTTCAAAATTCAGGTTCCCTCTTTTTTGTCGCATATCCTGGTCAAAAGAGATAAAATGCTGCTCAACTTCCTTAGTCACTCCGTTGGGCTGCCACTCAAAAGGAGAATTCTGATAAATCGCAACCACCGCTTCCTGCTGGTGTATAGTCAGTTCCGGCCAGACCTCCGTACCATAATAAAGTTGCCTTAAATCCTCAAACTTTTTCAAATCTTTATTTAATAGCAATATAGAGGTTAGATAATCCAAAGCGACGGAGCCCGGTGAAGGATTCATCAGTAAAGGTTCAAGCAGAACAACTAAATTTTTAGACAAAACAAACTCCCCATTATAAAAAGAGCCTCTTTTAAATCCTAACAAAGAATTCTCTTCTATCATTTGATCGTTAAACAAATATTGCCGGAAACGTGTAGCTTCTTTTTTATAAAATAAGGTCTTTTCCAACAAAGAAATGTATTTTTCTGCCACCCGGTACTCTCCTGAAATCAGATTCGTCTCAACCAAACGCAGTAACGACCGCGGGCTTCCACCCTGATTAGACGCAACATAGGCTTCAAAAGCCATCTCCTGTGCAGAAGGAATAACTCCGATATGATAATAAAGATCACTAAGCATAAAAGCATGTCGCATAGAATTATTCCAGGGAAGAAACAAATCATTCCATTCCCGCGCCCGGTAATGAAATAAAGATTCCCCTAACTGCCCTTTTTAGCTAAAGCCAGATAAACCATGTTTTTAGTCTGGTAATTTCCTATTTCAGGATCATATTCCGAAAGTACCTTATCCCATTCTTCATGGCTAATATAATAATCTAAAAGATAATTTTTCTTTACTACCGGGTGCATAGTGTAAGAGAGAGCCACCCAATACAACAGAACACTCAAAACTATTAGTTGTATGAAAAAAAAATATCCATTCCATACGAACTGTAATATGTTGAAATCTTCTTAAGTAAAAACCGGCAAGTATACTGCCGGGTAAAGCATACCATGCATAATAAATCTCCGGTATAGATACCAATGGGTCAACATACGCATCAGGCAAAAAGCCACCGTATAATCACCGGCAAAACCAGTCCGTACAGACAACCAGCCTATCAGAAAAAGAAACGGAAATAAAAAGAAAGAGAAATACCAGTTCTCTTTCCGGAGTAAAACTTCTAAAAGAAACACACTCAATGCAAACAGATAACAAACCGGCCCGGCTATTATATAAAGAAAAGGCGTAATAAGAAACACCGGTATAAACCGCCATGGCAGGGATTTAATGCATGTATAGGCAAGAAGTAATAAAAGAACAAACAAATAACTAACCGTTCCCTGTATACTATAATCTGCATTCAAATGTAAAATGCCTATTGAGAACAAAGGCAAAACAGATAAAAAATAAGTAAATACGGATCCTGAAATAGTATCCAGAATCTTTTTAGTTAAAATACCAGTCAGTAAAAGTAATAAAGTCGTGATTATAGCACCCCAATAAGGCAAATAATAAAATTGCACTAAAAAACGGGATATATACAAAGACAGTCCTCCCGGTTGGGAAATAGTATCTATTGCATAAGTACGACTAAAAGAAAATAGTTGAATCTGCTCTATATAATAAAAATAAAAAGAATGCGTTTGTTGCAGATAAACAAACAACAGACACCCTATAATTATCCAGTAAAATATATCTTTATATTTATTCATTGGCATAAGAATTAATGACAAAGAAAAGAAAATTCCCTTACAAAAACGTTCATTTTCCATTCAAAATAACTTAGAGTTCCTCCAAAAATAAATTCTGAATAAAGAGAGTTCTGTTTTTTAATTATATAATACTTTTTGCCCAAAATAATAGTACATTTGCAAAAAAGAACACAGTAGTCATCACTCGCTATGCTCGTTAGTAGTCAAAGTAGTTAACAGTCGTTTCACTCCTTAGTAGTCAAGTAGAAAAAACAATAAACCTACTTAACTACTAACGAGCACAGCGAGTGATGACTACTAATGAACGAAGTGAATGTTGACTACCAGTGAGCAAAGCGAACGATAACTACTAAAAAAAGAACGCTATGAAATACAAATTATTAGTCCTGGATGTAGACGGCACATTGCTTAACAATCAGAAAGAGGTAACTCCCCATACACGTAAGACCCTTCAGCAAGCCCAACAAATGGGTACACAGGTTGTACTGGCATCAGGACGGCCTACACATGGGCTTATGTCGCTGGCTAAAGAGTTAGAGTTGGATAAATATAACGGATACGTGCTCTCGTACAACGGAGGCCGCATATTTGATATGAAAGAAGGTAAACTTCTGTTCGAAAAACGGGTAGACCCCAAAATGATTCCCCTTTTGGAAAAAGGCGCAAACAAAAACGGATTTGCAATCTTCACCTATTACTACGATACAATCCTTACCAATGATCCGGAGAATCCTCACATACAGGCCGAAGCCGCATTAAACGGTATGCAGGTAAAAGGTGTGGAAAATTTCTCGGATGCAATTGATTTCGCTCCCTGCAAAGTGATGCTGGTAAGCGATGATGAAGAAGCATTGGTAGGACTGGAAAACCACTGGAAAAAAAGACTGGCCGGTACATTCGATGTATTCCGCTCTGAACCTTATTTCCTGGAAGTTGTTCCACAAAATATAGATAAAGCCAATACACTGGGTATTTTACTGGGAACAATTGGTGTACAAAACGAACAGGTGATAGCCATTGGCGACGGAGTATGCGATATTACCATGATCCAGTCGGCCGGATTAGGTATTGCTATGGGTAACGCCCAGTATTCGGTAAAAAGATGTACCGATTATACAACAACATCCAACGAAGAAGATGGAGTTGCCAAAGCAATAGAAGAACATATCATTGCTGAAATCCGGCGCACAACAATTCCGTTGGATCAGTTAAATGCAATGGCTAAACATGCACTGATGGGAAATCTGGGTATTCAGTATACATATGCATCGGAAGACCGTGTGGAAGCAACTATGCCGGTTGATGTTCGTACACGTCAACCATTCGGTATATTACACGGAGGTGCCACACTGGCACTGGCCGAAACCGTAGCCGGATTAGGTTCGCTGGTACTTTGCCAGCCCGACGAAATTATTGTCGGAATGCAGGTAAGTGGTAACCATATTTCCTCTGCTCATGAGGGCGACACAGTCCGTGCCGTAGCAACGGCTATCCATAAAGGACGTACCTCACATGTATGGAATGTAGATGTATTCACCTCTACCGACAAGTTGGTTTCGTCTATACGTGTTGTGAACAGTGTATTAAAAAAGAGATGACATCCGAAGAGTTAGAGTTAATAGACACATACATCCGGCAAAACCGCTGTTTTGCAATGTACCGTCTTCCCGGTGAGGAAAACGGTACAATCCATTTTATTATGCAGACATCCGAACCATTATTATCTGTTAGTTCCCCGGAGGAATTAAATGGCAGGAGTGGCTTCGTTATTGCTCCTTTCCGGATAAGTCCGGAGAAACCGGCACTTCTCATACAGGCGGATATCTGTTCCCTTCAGGACGTACCGGCATCTGATAAAACATATTCCAACACAGAAAAAGAGACTGATTATTCGGTACCGGAGAATTATATGGAGTATCAGAAAGTATTCGGAAACTTTCAGGAACCTTTACAGCAAAAAGAACTGGATAAAATTGTTTTATCCCGGAAAAAAGTAATCCGCCGTCCGGACTCTTTTTCTCCGGCCAAAGCATTCCAGAAAGCATGCCGGCAGTATATCCGTTCGTATGTATATCTTTTCCATACACCCTATACAGGTACATGGTTAGGCAGTACCCCGGAACTATTACTTTCCGGTGAAAAAGACCAATGGCATACAGTCGCTCTTGCTGGTACGGTGCCATTGGAAAAAGGAGAATTACCTGATTCCTGGAATCAAAAAAACAGGGATGAGCAGCAGGTTGTTGCCGGTTATATTAACGGACAACTTGCTACATTGGGTATCCGTGCGAAAGAAGAAGGCCCCTATACAGTACGGGCAGCACATCTGGCACACCTGAAAAGCGATTTCTCTTTTCATCTGCCTAACAACAACCACATAGGATCGTTAGTAGGATTACTTCACCCGACACCGGCAATTGCAGGTATCCCGAAAGATACAGCCATTGATTTTATTCTTAAAAACGAAGGGTACAACAGAAAATTCTATTCCGGGTTTCTGGGAGAACTCAATCCCGCAGGAAAAACGATGTTGTATGTAAATCTGCGATGCATGGAAATAAAAGAAAAAACACTTTCTTTATATGCCGGTAGTGGCCTGCTGGAATCATCCATAGCCGCAGATGAATGGCAGGAGACAGAAGACAAACTACAAACCATGCTTTCGTTAATTGATAATTAATAAAAATGTATCCGGATAAAAAACGTACTTCAACTGGTAGCATTATTAAAAGCCTTCGGTATAAAACATATCGTAGTTTCGCCGGGATCCAGGAACTCACCCCTCAACCACGCTTTCGCTGTGGATAAGTATTTTACCTGCTGGCCTGTTACCGACGAACGAAGTGCAGGATTCTTTGCAACCGGACTCATTCAGCAAAGCAGGAAACCGGTAGCTGTTTGTTGTACCTCCGGCTCCGCTGTTCTGAACCTGGCTCCTGCGGTAAGTGAAGCTTATTATCAACCGCTCCCATTGTTGGTATTGACAGCTGACCGTCCATCCGCATGGATTGGGCAAATGGATGGGCAAACGCTTCCTCAACAGGATGTGTTTAAAGATTTTATCAGAAAATCCATACAACTACCCGAACCTGCAACAAAGGTTGAAGAGTGGTATTGCAACCGTCTTATCAACGAAGCATTAAACGCACTCGGACAAAAAGGCGGAGGTCCGATACATATAAATATACCCCTATCCGAACCGCTCTTTCAATATACTATACAAACACTGCCGGAAGTAAGAAAAATCAATTACTATAAACCGGAAGTTCATTTTCCGGATAAAAACAAACAGAATAGTTATTTTCAACGCTTCAGGCAATATCATAAACCAATGTTGGTCATAGGCCAACAATCGCCTGATAAACATCAGACAAAACTACTAAAGGAGTTGCAACAGCAAACCGGATGTGTAATTCTGGCAGAACACCTGGCTAATATCCCGGATACCGGGATAGGCAACTTTGACCCTATACTCTATACGCTTACAGACGAAGATAAAAGAGAACTGGCTCCTGATCTGGTTATTACCATAGGAGGACATGTTGTATCCAAACGGTTGAAGCAACTCATCCGGGAATATTCCCCCGCAGAACACTGGCTTGTAACAGAATCCGGCGAAGTTTCAGACCTTTTTCAATGCCTTACGGAAGTAATAGAGGCAGATGCGGAAAGCTTTCTGTTTTCACTGATTGATCCGGAAACAAATACCCCGGAAGTAAAACCGGCAGTAGACTATAAACAACACTGGGAAAGCCTATCCGCTAAAATAGCAGAACCAGCGCCTGCCTTTTCTGATCTTTACGCTGTAAAAGAGTTGATAAAGTCAATACCCGCAGGATCAGCCTTGCATGTGGGAAACAGTTCTTCTGTCCGGTACAGCCAGTTATTCACTTTACCTCCCAATATTCAGGTATATTGCAACAGGGGAACCAGTGGAATTGAAGGTTCGGTATCTGCTGCCGTAGGATACAGTGCGGCATCCAGACAACTTACTTTTCTGCTCATTGGCGACCTCAGCTTCTTTTATGATATGAATGGATTATGGAACAAACATATTTCTCCCAACCTCCGTATCCTGATTAACAATAACCAGGGAGGCGAAATATTTCATGCTTTACCGGGATTAAACCGTTCAGAAGCATTAAATCCGTATATTGCCGGCAATCATACTACAGAAGCCAAAGGGTGGGTAGAAAGTTGTGGATTCCGTTACATCAAAGCAAGCAACGAAAAAGAACTCAGAGAAAATATGCCTATCTTCACTTCACCGGATAGTAATCAACCGGTTGTATTAGAGGTGTTCTCTGAAATAGAATCAAACACGGAAATATTGAGAAAATACTTTCATCAGATAAAACAGGTAGTTGGTAGTTAGCTACTAACTACCAAAACTATAAATTATGTCAACAAGAAACTGGAAAACAATTAAAGAATACGAAGATATTCTATTTGATTACTTCGAAGGAATTGCGCGAATCACTATCAATCGCCCACGTTACAGGAATGCATTTACACCTACTACCACCGGCGAAATGAGTGATGCATTACGCATCTGTCGCGAAGAACCGGATATCTGCGTAGTAGTTATTACCGGTGCAGGCGATAAAGCATTTTGCTCCGGAGGCGACCAGAATGTAAAAGGGAAAGGGGGCTATATAGGTAAAGACGGCGTTCCCCGGCTTAGTGTATTGGACGTACAAAAACAGATCCGCTCACTACCTAAACCTGTAATTGCCATGGTAAATGGATATGCAATCGGCGGTGGACATGTGTTACACGTAGTGTGCGACCTATCCATTGCTTCCGAAAATGCCATATTCGGGCAGACAGGCCCACGGGTGGGTAGTTTCGATGCCGGATTCGGTTCGTCCTATCTGGCACGTATTGTAGGCCAGAAAAAAGCACGCGAAATATGGTTCCTTTGCCGCCAGTACAATGCGCAGGAAGCATTGGATATGGGATTAGTGAATAAAGTAGTTCCTTTGGAAAAACTGGAAGACGAAGTGGTGGATTGGGCAGAAACTATGATGCAGCACAGCCCTATGGCTCTGCGTATGATAAAAGCCGGACTCAACGCCGAACTGGACGGACAGGCAGGCATACAGGAACTGGCAGGAGATGCCACCCTGTTATACTATCTGACCGATGAAGCCCAGGAAGGCAAACATGCATTCCTGGAAAAACGCAAACCCAACTTCAAACAGTTTCCAAAATTCCCATAAACAGGAAGTAACGTTTATTTGACAAACGTTTTGGACGGAGGGGATTTGCAATCCCCGACAAACGAGCCTAAGGATTTGTAATCCTTTCTGCTAACACCTATGATACACTAATGGGATTAAAAATCCCGGAGATCCAAAAGTCGGGGATTACAAATCCCCTCCGTCCAGAACTCGTTCGGCATAGCGTCCTCACTAATATCGCAGCCTTAAGCTTTTTTGCTGGCGCAGATTTAAATCTGTGCCTAAATTAACAGGCGGTAAAGAAGCAC
>JAJQAZ010000123.1 GCA_021203545.1 Tannerellaceae bacterium
ATAAATATGTGCGCAAAAAAGAATTGTGCATCCAATTTCATAATCAAAATATATATGATCTATAATAAAATAAAAGAAAAAGCCTAATAGATAAAAATTCCAAAGAGATAAACTTTCTTTCAGAATAGAATAGTTTAGAATGAGTTTTTCACTTTTGGGTAGACATAACATACCCGGAGCAAGTATAAAGGTTGATTTATATACATATTTGATAATAAAATCACTAAATAATAATATAGATAAAGTAAATAAATATATGATTTTTTGTAGTAGTGGCGGTAAAATAATAAGGGAGTAGCTCCAATAATAACCAGCCATACCTGTAATATAACAAAGAGCAAAAACACATATAAAATAGAACAATAGTTTTTCTTTGCCTTTTGATATAAAAATATTTCTATGCAAATATTTTATTTGTAGCCATATGAAATCATAAAGATCCATTATAGGTCCTATTTTTTGTAGTCGTTTTTCCCGATTATTCTGTATAAAAGTAGCATTTTTCTTTCGGATTGATCTGTATTATCTATAAAAGATATCTTTTTAGTATCCCCGATATGTAATGTATTTACTTTCATGTCTCTTTACTTTTCCGTCCCATCATCTTTTCAAAAAAAACTATCCCGGTAACTGTTTCCGATTGCTATTTCGTGGGTGCGGATGAAAATGTCGTTGTTATCGAACGAAGTAATGTGTTTGGTATTTACAATGTAGGATTTGTTTACCCGCAGGAATTGTCCGGACGGTAATTCTTCCAACATGTTTTTGAGTGTCATTCGGGTAATGATTTTCTGATTCGTACATTGCAGGATCAGGTAATCTTTGAGCCCTTCGATAAACAGAATGTCGTTAAACTCTACTTTGAAATACTTCCGGTCGGCTTTTACGAACATATGGTCTTCCTGAATGCTTTCAATGGCTTCTTTCTCTTCGTTTTTCAGCATGTGGTAGTAGGAGACCGCTTTGCTGACAGCTTTTTGGAAACGTGCAAACTGAATCGGCTTTATCAGGTAATCTATTGCATCTATGTCGTAACTGTCAAGGGCATATTCGCTGTATGCTGTGGTAAAAATAATCAGCGTATCCGGCGGAACCATGCGTGCAAATTCCAGTCCGGTAACTTTGGGCATTTGTATATCCAGAAAGATCAGATCTACCGGATTCCCGTTAAGAAATTGCATGGCAGATACAGCATTGCTAAAATCGCCTGCCAGCTCCAGGCGGTTATCTTTATTGATGAGTAATTCAATCGTTTTTCTTGCCAACGGCTCATCGTCTACTATAATACAATTCATAAGCTTACTTCTAATTTTACAGTATATTTAAATTCGTCGTTTGTTATATCCAGCTTATAGCGTCCGGGAAAAAGCAGGTTCAGCCGGCGTTGGATATTCCGGAGCCCGATACCCCCCCCGGTTTATCGTCCTGTTTGTCCGGGGTAGGGGGAATCGTATTTTCGCACAGGAAAGTAACCGTTTGATCCTGTACACGGAAAGAGAGGTGCACAAACGAAGCGATATCGCCGTCCTGGCTGTGCTTAACTGCATTTTCCACGAATGGGATAAACAGGAAAGGGGGCACTTCTACTCCGTTTATAGGTCCTTCTTTGGTGATCATATAATCAAAATCATCCCTTCTGAATTTCTCCAGGTTCAGGTAATCGTTCAGAAAACGGATATCTTCGCTTAGCCATACTTTATCCCGGTTGGTGTCGTTTAACTGGTAACGCAACAAATCTTCCAGTTTGAGCAGTACTTCCGCAGCCTCCTGCCGGTTGTCCATAATCAGGTAGTTGGCATTATTTAGCATATTAAACAGAAAATGCGGATTGATCTGATTTTTCAAAACCTTTAGTTCGGATTGCAGGGTGGCCGATTCCAGTTCGTCTATCCGTTGGTTGAAAATCAGCCAGTTGATAAAGACTATCGAAGCCGATACCCCCGCTACAACGAATCCGATAGAGAGGATAGATGATAGCGTACCAAGCAGTATATTGCCGGTATTTCCGGGATGCGGAGACTCTTCATTTCCGCTGATGACTCCCTGTGAAACACCAATAACCAGAATGGCTGCCGTAATAAGTATCGAAACAGCTATCACATAGCCGGTTGTACGGCGGGTGAGCAGGTAACGGGGAGCCAAATAATATCTGTTAAAATAAATCAGGAAATTGATTACCCCAAAGTAAATCATCCAGCCAAACAGCCGGGCAGAAGTAAAAATAAAATGATCAGGTGTATCCCAGAAAATATTCAGTGTGATACATAGTACCACTACCTGCAGGAACAGATGCCTGGCTACCCTGTACCGGGGAGCTATCAGCCAGTCCGGTATCAGCTGGTCGGTCTTTTGCAGGAACCTACACATGGCGTATCTGTATTTCAAGTTCAACAAGGCTCTCCCTCTGCTGTTCGTTGCCGGATAGTTGGAGGCAGAACTGTTCCGGATACAGAATTTCCAATCGTTGTATAATATGCCGGAAGCTTTTCTTCCGGGCAGCAGGTGCTCCGGTAGTCCGGCAACGAAACTGTATCCTGTTCTCTGTCGTTGTAAAAACAAATTCCGCTGTTGCTGCTCCTTCCTGCCGGTTACAGCGGTTTGCCGCATCTTCTACAAACGGCAGGAACAACAACGGCTCAATAAAAATGCCGGTTGCATTCCCTACCGTTTCAAACCGGTAACTAAAGTTGGCGGAATACAATTGTTCAAGGGATAAATAATTTTCAAGAAAACGAAATACTGTGGTGAGTAGTACGGTTCCACGGGCACAATCATACAACTGGTACCGCAGTAACCCGCTCAGTTTGTACAACATTTCTGTTGCTTTTTCCGGTTCAAATCTGGATAAAGCAGCCGTACGGTTCAGTATTTTAAAGAGCAGGCCGGGGTTTACCTGTTCCTTCAGGTTTTCTACTTCCTGTTGTATCTGTTGTTTTTCCAGCAGGTTTACTTTCTCGGCACCCGATAACCAATGTTTCATCAGTACGGTAAACGATAAGCCGGCAGCGCAGATAAGATTCAGGAAAAAGTTGGAAACAATGTCCAGTACGGTTACTATATTCGTATAGCTGTTTCGCAGAGCCGGTAACCCCCATAAGGTGCAGACACTATATTCCTTTACGAGTTGTAAGAGAAGGAATAACAGGATAGAAGTACCCAGATAAACCGCATAAAGGGTATATCTCCGTTTTAATAAAAAGCCGGGTACCAGTACATAAATATTAAAATAAACCAGTGAAAGATAGAACAACAAGGTCATACTACCTGTAGTATACACTATGGTTCCGGTTATCCCTTCTATAGAACCCAGTAGGTGGAATGTCTGGTTAAATGAAATAACACCCAGGGCTGCGATCAGCAACAGGTGCCGTATAAATCTTAGGCGGGGACTCACCAGTAAGTGGGTCAGCCCCCATTCATATCTGTTTGTACCGGACATGTTTCAAAGGTACTATTTTATTTATTCTTTTTCTCTCTTTTCCTGTTCAGGCAACTCATTACCCTGTAAACTGTGTCGAAAATACCCCCTTTCGTATCCGAATGATTCAACTCGTCTGCAACTACTTCTTCAAATGTATTTAATACAAGGACACACTCCTCTGTTGCCATACCCGATCTGCGGGCAACCTCTGCAATCACTTCTCTTTTATTCATTTTTATTCTATGTATTAAGTTTCTAATTGTATTCTTTTGATTGGGTTCTCCCTGAATATCACTGAATACATCGCAAAAGTAAAATGAATAAAAAGCCACAGCGGAAAAATGAGATAAACCCGGATCGTTTTGAGATAAAGAAACTGTTTTATACGATGACTGTATTTGAGTCATTCAGCTGGTTCCTGAATTCACGGACCAGCCGGAACTGTTTTTCAAAAAAAACTTTCCGGTCTGAATCGGCAACTCCACAGATCGGGTTGGAGGAGCGTACACACGAATCCGCCCAGTCGCGGAAGACTGTAAATGTATGGCCATCTTTGTGGATAACCGGGGTAAATCCCTGCGCAAAAAGGATTCCACGGTTTACAGAGGTACTTTCTACCAGATACAGATCATTGTAAAGAGCAATATCCGAATAGAACACAGCGATCTCCTGTTGCGGGTTCTGGCTGTATCCTTTCCGGCAAATATCTTCTATTACGTTCAGTAAACTTTCCAAATCGTTTAACAAACGGATTATATCTTCATTTGTCAGGTATCCGATCTTTTGAAAGAAATGTAATTCCAGCGTATAATTGCGTATCAGATCTCTGTCAACGATGAAAACCAATCTGCGGAAAGAATTAAACGCCTCTATGTACCCTTCTTTCATTCGCGAGAACTCATCGGGAGTATGCATTTCGGTAAGGGGAGCAATCTCTGTTAAACAGTTATTAAAATAATACCATTTCAACAGGGCGAATTTCATGAGCCACCCGAAATAACAATAACTGATAATAGGGATGTTTTTGCAAACTGCTGTGAATTTAGAGTAGCCTGTTTTGGCTGCTTTTACAAAAACGGAACGGGTAGATTCTTCCAGGTAGACCGTTCTTTGCTGTTCGGACATGTTTTTGGTAAGGATCAGTTCCATGTGGTGGCTGAAGCCGCCGGATTGTTCCCCTAACAGGGTGTCAACAGAAACAGAAAGATGATGAGCGATTTTGACTACTTCATCCAGCGAAAATTGTCTGTTACCATTGAATTTACGGTAGATTGTATTTTCCTGTATGCCTAATAGGTCTGATAGTAACCGGGCCTGATTGGTTTCGTCCGGACACTTTTCCCGGAGCATATTTTTTATTGTGTTCACTAATAATATATGATTCATAGGAGTACACATGTTTAAAAAATTACGTATATTATCATTCTGATTCAATAAAAGCTTTAAACTCTTCGAGTGCCTGATATTGCTTATCCATAAACTGTCGCCTGATGTGTGTCCCGGATTGACTGATGAGGTTGGCGGAACGTTTCCATAGTTCAAACCATTGGATCATAACACGGCATATCTCGAAACTTTTACTAACGATTGGGTTAACCGGGTTGGGCTGAAATAGTGCAAAGTTGAGATTGTCGCTCTCCACGATATACATATCACTGGAAAAGTATAAATCGGTACAATAAATTTCCATTTCTTTTTCATTTTCCAAACGGCCCTCGGTGCATACTTTTTCAAATAGTTGTAAAGCACCGTCAATATCAGAGATTAAATGTCCGGCTTCTTCTTTGTTTATGTATCCAAGGGTGTAGAAGCGCCGGATGTCGGTTATATAATTTTCTGTCACATTATTGTTTACTAAACATACCGACTTTTTAAGAGCCCGGACAGCCAAAAGGTAATTCTGAAGCCGTTCCTGCAGTTGTGGAGTGAGTGGCATGGCCGCCAGCGGGATCATGGCCGCCGGGCCTTTGGTAAAATAAATCCATTGCAATGCCGCGAACCGTGCCAACCATTCAAAAGTTGGATTTAATATGTTAGGAAAAGTGTTACAGGAAGTATAAAATTTCGATTTTGCAGACCGGGAAGCATAGATAAACATATCTATGGATTGGTCGAATACCTGGTTGCTTTCCTGTTCATACCCGTTGAAGTCATATTGTAAAAACTCCAGTGGCTGCTTGGTGCGGCGGGTACAATTATAAAAAATTTCGTCTGCCGGAATTTCCAGTTTTTCACAAATTACCGAGATTTCTTCCAACGAAAAAGAAGTCTTACCGCTTAGTCTGCGCCGCACCGTGGGAATACTTATACCGAGTGCACCGGCTACCTTTTTCTGATAAATTATTCTCTCATGGTACCTGATAGCAAGGGCTGACTTTAAACTCTCTAATATTTCAGTATATTTCATACACAGGGCGTTTTTAAGATGGATATTATAAAATAATAAACGTTCGTTTGTTTTAGCCGGAATAAAATTAATTTTTTTATATGAAAAAAAGAATTCTATTACCAGAAATAGTCTTTTGTATCCGGAAATAATACCTAAAACTGGTTTTGATGTCATATATTTTTCCGGTTGTACAATAACAGGAGGCAGGCATCGCTGCAGGCCTCCTGTCAAACAACCTAAACAAATCAAGAAACTACAGTTTGTTAATGTGTGAAATATTATATGTCAGGGTTACCATATGTGGGTGTCTTTGATGCAGCGGACAGGGGATCCGATTTTCCGGAAGTTCGCGTTTTGATATACTTCAGGTGACTCAGGAGTGAAAGATGCCTCCAAAGCGATAGATTTGTCCACATTTCTCCCCCATAAATCTCCAAAGTAGGTGGCAAACCTTAATAATCCATCTTCTATGTATCCGTGAAACGGAATATCCCATACCTGTCCCTGTTGGTGAGTGTAACTCCATTTAACATTACCATCGCTGGAAGGCGTAACTGTTCCGCTTCTCAACAGGTCATTCAATAACATCACATTGGATGATTCCGGAACTCTCCATCCTTCCGGACAGGGGTCATACGGGGCTTTTCTGTTTTTTTTATCATTCCATAAATAGTTATTCTGGTATTTCATTTCTGAATCGGAGTTGGTGTACCAGTCCTGCATAACGCTGACCTCCCATTCGTCGGCTTTATAAAAAACAGTGGGATTATGGATACTATTTCCCAGATTTTGTAAGGTATTCACATTTTCAAATTTTGTTAACACCTGTTGGTTGGAAGCATTTACTACCCGTCGTTGGTTATTATCGATTGTCAGGTCGAACTCCCATTCTCCATCAAAAACCGAGGGACCTGGAAATGGCTCTTTGCGTCCCCATTGGTAATACATTCCTACTCCTTCGGGAGTGAGGGTGGTGTGATTGCCGTTTGAGCCGAGGTTCCGGTCCATAAACAGGTGTTTGGGTGACATGGGAAATACGGGGCCGCCGTTGTCGGGGTTGTAATCGGTTACCCAGATGTGGAAACTCCAGCGGATTTTCCCGTCGTTGCTCAGGATGGCAACTACAGCGTTTCCTTCGGGGGTGGCTCCTGAGGTAGTGACGTCGAGGGTACAATCGCGGTAGTCAGTTGAATTATTTCTGTTTAACGTAGCATTTTGGATTAATCCGTTGGTGGTTTGCCAGATGATTTCGGGAGATGGGTTGAGTATAGCCATATTTGCCGGGTCCAGCTCTTCTTTCAGTTCTTTTTCCCATATCCAGAATAGTTTGCGCAGGGGTATCCGTACGGTACTACCGGCCTGCACCAGGTAACAGTTGGCGTCGGGGGTAGCTGCTATGATACTCATGGTCTGGTCCGGGGCGATTCCTTCGATGTCTTCAAAAGTGAGGTACATTTTGCGCCCGGACTGGCCAAAGGTATAGGTTCCGGGGGACGTATTGGCGGGACTTATCCCGTATTTTACCGTGGATCCTTCGGTTACGTTGTAGACGCCGGAGATATCTACCGTATTGTCGAAAGGTGTGCCTTGTTCGGTCAGGAAAAGGCCCGGCACTTCGGTCTGGACGGTTTTGAGCCGCCAGGTGGTATTGGAATAGACTTTAAATTCGTCTTCATCGCCCATGTAGGTAAATCCTTTCTGCTCCCGTAAGACAATGGAAAGGCATTGGTGGCGGATGTAGATGTTTTTTTGATGGTTTCCTGTCCGTTGCTGACACTGAAGGTGACGGTGGCTCCATCCTGTAGGAAAGGCTTGCCTTCTACCGGGTCGGTCTCTTCTTTGGTAAAGGCGGTGGGTGTGATGGTGAAGGTATGGTTTTCCTTACCGGCACCGAGCGTATGGCCTTCGTAAATGGCGTTGTCTCCGCTGGTTTCAAAGGGGAATACGCGGTCGCCCAGCATGATGACTTCCATTTTGCATTCGTCGGGGCCACTCCATCTGACTGTGAAGTTTTGGGCTGATGGTGGCTCGGGCTTGCTGTGGGGGTTGCTGCGGAACCAGATTTCTGTCACTGGCTCTCCGGCACTGTCTACTATCTCAAGGGAGATACCGGCGAGGTAGGACTGGGTGACCTGTAGGGTGTGTTCCATCCGGCCGGAGGTGACGGTGAAGGTGGCTTCCCTGGGGGTTGGATTGGGGTTGGTTGGGTTGTAGGCGGTGACGTTTGCTTTTACTTCTCCGTTTTCGTCGCGTGTGCCGCCGGTTTTATCGAGGTTGAGCCAGCCGGTAGAGCCGTTGCCTCCGCTGTAGGTGATGTCTCCTATTTCCCATCCTAAGGGGCTGTCGGTTTTTATTAACAGGATTTCTTCGCCCGGTTCTTTGTCGAAGCCGATTGAATCGTGGCTGACGGAGAGGAAGTATTTGCCGTCAAACTGTACGGCTTCGGAATTGCTGTCGTCAAAACGGAATAATTCACTCACGGTATTGAAGGGTTTGCAGGTGGCGGCATCTTCAAAGGAGCGGTAGCCGGGGCCGAGTATTTCTTTGACTATGATGTTATAGGTATAGTTGCGTATGAGTGGCAGGAAGTTATCTTCGGCCTTCACCGGGTCGGCCGGGTCTTCGTGCAGACGTTCCACGAAATCAATCCGGTAGAAAGAGGGGTATCAGGTATCTTCGTATTCACCTTCTATGATCAGAAAAGGTTTTTTACTTTTTTCTTCTCCGTCACTGGGTAGTTGCTCGAAGGTGTATATTTCATTCCGGATGATGATGTCGGGGGCAAATGTGGCGTCGGCCAGGTTGCCGTTATATACTAACGGGTCGGTATAGGCCAGCCGGCCGGCGTCGGCCGGGAGGGAAATATCGAGTAGTTTCGTGCCGTCATAATGAGATGAGCTGCTGATGGGTATCATCCGGCCGTTGCGGTAGAAATTACAGAGGTATATTTTATCCAGGTTGAATGCCGGGAGGGGTTGCCCCTGTTCGTCTTCCTGTTCAATTACGATATCGATGGAGGCCAGCATGCGGTGTAGTTTCACGCTGTAGTTCTGGGGTGTACCGGTAATTACAATTCCCGTGCTGCCGCCTTCTATGATGCCCCATATAGGGAAGCGCCGGGG
>JAJQAZ010000182.1 GCA_021203545.1 Tannerellaceae bacterium
AATTATTTGTGCGGTTTCTGTTATATACAAATAATTTTGTGGGTAAAAATTTATTTAAAATTACTCACACAAAATATGCAGAAGGGAGCTTATTTAGGCTCCCTTACTTGCAGCTTTGAACCAGTAGTTCTCAGCGAGTCATGATAAAAACAATTCCTTTTCTGCTTTTCTTCTTGCTATAAGCCCCTCCAGTTTGACACCTTTTGAATATATCCATATGTCAAATTGCCCCGCCGCCAAAGGGAAATGTTTATTGTTAATGAATTTAAGCATTGTAGATTTTCTAAACGCAACCGAACCTACATTGTATATAAAGCTTACAAGCGCATCAAATTGGTTTTGATTTAATTCGACTTTTACATATTTTTCAATTGAATTTTCAGCTGTTTTTACATCCTGTTTTAAATAATTTGTTGCTTGCTCCTTAGTGCAAGTATCAGTACTTTTTACCCCTGCCGTATGACCATAACCTATAGTCCAAACACCGGCAGGGCATTTATAAGCCTTTGTTTTTAATCCCTCAAATTTTTTTATTAAATTTATTCCGTTGTCTGATGTTTTCATTTTTCATTTCCTTTTGTTACAATATTAATCAAAAGATTTTTAACGTCCGCTATATCCTGCCGCATTTGACTTAAGTCTTCTTTTAAAGACTTGTGATTATCCCAATAGTCGTTTTTTGATATATATTGTTCAGATACATATTTAATTAATTCAGCTTTAAGACTTGCAAGTTCAGAAGTGCGGGCAAATATGCCCAATTGGATTAATAATGTTATAACAAAGACCGCACATGGTGCGAATATAATTATATGTTCCATTATTTTTCCCACCCCTTAAATTTTTGAAAATTATCTACAGAGTGTTTCATCATCCAACGTTTGAACCCATTGACACCCGAACAATAAAGCAATCTTTCAAGTATTAAGGTTGATAAATACCTGTCATTATCGATATATGAATGATTTTCACATAAAACATCATGTATCATAGAGGGTATTAAAAACTCGGGGCTTGTATTGGAACCGATAAACCGCCAAAAGAAACGGGGGATTGTTGCCCCGTCCCACGTATAGCCCTGCGGAATTAAAAAACAGTATTTTTCATCAATGTAAGTAATTCTAACATGTAAATCTTCTCTGTTTAAAAACGGTTTTTTATCTATTTCTCTGTTCTTGCATTCATCATAGCAGGGCATTGGGTAGCTCATTGTAACATTCGGTTCTTTGTCAAATTCTATTATCAGTTCATCATCTTTATACCAAATCATTTTTTAACCTCCTAAAAAGTCGCTTGATAACTGCAAGAAGCACTCTTGTATAAATTCTGATGTTACTGTTTTTGTTTCTTGCAAGCTTTCCATATATTCGGTTGTTAAATCTTGCGTAAAATCAGGCTCATTATAGGTTATTATTGTTACCTCTTGCCCTGCTTGAATTCCTAAGGATATTACAGGTAGTAAATCAGAGAGAAAATCTTTTGTTCCGCCTGTTGCCATTGTTACTTTTCGGCGGATGTAACCGAGAGATGTTAAAAAGAAATTATTATTAAATTCCGTTTCTCTCTTTTCTGCCTGCTCTGTTTCATAGTTAGGGTTTTTTATTAAAATTCCGTTTTCAATTGAAACAATATCTTTATCTTTGTCAACTTCCGCCTGTATACAAATATCCGTATAAAGGCAATCTTCCTCATATTTATAATCCGCCCAGCTTATTAATTTTCCGTTCTCAATTTTATAATACATTTTTATGCTCCTTTCATTGGTATGAAATATAAAGAATATTCGCTTATATTTGAGGCACTGACTGTTATAACATCGCCTAATGAGACTCTATATATATCACCGCCATACCTCTCGCTGAATGCAGCATTATTACCTCTCGCTACGAATTTAACTGATATTGAATTTATATATAAGTCAAAAGAAGTTGCGGTGGCATTCGGAAAAAGAAGCGTATATATATTAATATATCCGTTTGCACTACATGTATAGCCTGATGATATACTTACTCTTGATTTGTAATCAGGGTTTGTTTCGTTTTGTACAAATTCCGTTGTTGCAAGCTGTGTGCTGCTGTCACCGCTTGAGGGTGTAACTCCGTATACAGCACCTGTTAATGTTCCGCCTGATAACGATAAATAATCCGTTTCGACGGTTATTTGAAGCGTGTCAATATTTGTTTGTAAATCGGTCAATTCGTTTTGTAAATCGGTTTGATTTGTGATATCACCTGTTATTGAACCCCATTCAACTTCGGTTTCAGGCGGGAGTTCTTCCCAGTATTCGTCGTTTATATAATCGGGAGTTTCTACAAAGTTATATGTATTATCATCAATAAGGCTTCTAACGTTATATAACATATTGTCAGAGCTGATATAACCCAGTATTGCGCCTTTCGGATATCCGCCTATTGCATCCGATACATTTTGATTAAATGTTATAAATCCGCCATTTTGCAGATATACCCATTGACATGTTGTTAAATAAAACAAGCCGTTAAAATCTTGACCGTATGGAGGTAGTCCGCCGTCTGTCGGTGATATCATTGTTATATCAGGGAAACCCTCTGCAACGGAAGCTAAATTAGAACCCGTTGCATTTTGCGGTATTTCATTCCTTGAACCTTGAGCTGCTACAGGCTGAGACATTGCACCAGGCTCTATTATATCTGTTGATTTCATTATTATTTATCCTTATTTTATGTCTTGGATTATTGCTTCCCGTACAGCCCCTGCAATCTCATTTTATAAGCCTGCGGCTTATTCCATTCGGTCGGGCTGCTGCTACTTCGAGTTTCGGGCTTTGCCCTCACTCTACGCAAAATCCGCTAATATCCGATAACCATCCAATTTAAACCGCCTGCGCTGCCGTAAGTAGTTACACAGCCTGTGGTTGATTTACTTGTCCAGCCGCCTGATTGGTTGCCGCTGCTCGTTGACTTTATCCCGTCCAAAAAACAATAACTTGAGTTACTCATAGCAGTGGCAAATGTTATTGTCCCTGATGATGTTCCCCATTGTAATATCAATCCGTTTGCAAATTTCATATATCCTAAATTATTTGCCTTTGAATATGTCATTAGTCCGTAGCCTGAGCCCTTAAGAACATTCTTTAAAAAAGCTGTTGTGCAAATCTTTGTTGAGCTGTCCGTGTATGTGGTGTATGTCGGACAGCAAACGTATGAAGTTCCGTCATCGTTGATATACGTTCTTAAAAATGAAGCGTATGAAGTTCCGTCTATTGTTGCCCAATTTTCTATACTGGCACAATGTCCGGCGCTTGCGGACTGATATGCTCTAAATTGTACTAAACGTTCACCGTCCGTATCAACAATACTTAAAGCGCCGCCTTGATGTTCCGTTCCGTCAACGGTTGAAGTTACCGTGTAATTTGGATTTACAATAACAAAATTTGCATTATATGCACTCACAGCATCATCTAACGGCATATCAGACACTACAGCACCTGTTAATGTTCCGCCTGACAGAGGTAAATAATTATCTTTTATGTCTGTTAATGCTTCCTGTAAATCCGTTTGATTTTCTATATTACCTGTGATAGCTCCCCATGAAGTGGTTGCAATATTTGCATATTTCCAGTTTGTACCGTCAATTAACGAGGGGTCGTCTACAAAGTTATTAGTATTATCATCAACCAAACTTATTACTTTTGCCCATACGTTGGTATCTGAATTGTAATAATCAAGTATTGCCCCTTGAGGGTATCCGCCGATTAGCTCCGATACTTCTTCATTAAAGGTTATATAACCGCCATTTTGTAAATATACTTTCTGGTCTGTCGATAAATAAAATAAGCCGTTGCAGTCCTCACCTCTCGGAGGTAAGCCGCCGTCTGCGGGGGCAATCATTGTTATATCGGGGAAACCCTCAGCAACGGAAGCATAACCCGACCCCGTTGCTGTTTGTGATATTGTGTTTCTTGTGCCTGTATTTGCAATCGGCTGTGATATTGCCGTTGGCTGTATAATATCAGTTGATTTCATTATTCCTCCGAATAATCGCTGTTAAGCTGTTCATAACATTCGTTTATGAATGTTTCTGTTACTGTTTTTTTCTCTTTTAACGTGTTTAAATATTCAATGTCTGCCACATCCATAGTAAAATCAGGTGATGAATATGTTGAAACGGTAATTTCTCTGCCTGCTTGCACCCCTGCGGCTATTGAGGGCAGCAAATCAAATAAAAAGTCTTTTGTTTCACCTGTTTTTATTGTTATTTGCCGCTTAATATAACCTAATGAGGTTTCAAAAAAATTGTTATTAAACCATGTTTCTTTCTCTTCTTCGGTCGGTTTTTGATTTTCAACTATTTTAAACTGTCTTTCGCCTGCTTCGTTTTTTTCGATTTCTTCAATATGATAAAGCCCCGAATTATTGCAGAATTCAGCCGCTTCTAACGGGTATTCACTAATAAATACCTGATTTAATTCATAATCCGACATAAATAATCCCCTTTCTTTGTTATAGATTGCCACGCCGATAAATCGGCTCGCAATGACGATTAAGTCTTCACTCTACAGAATTTCGCTATCATCCGCCGATATAATGACCATCCCAAAACGGAGCAACGTTCCACGGCATAAAACCTGTATCGTAAAACCCAAAAATTGTTGACTGGTCAAGCAAATAAATTTTATCTTCTACCCCTGCGGGTGTTGGTAAAAACTCTCTTGAATATATCAATGCAAGCTCTTCATCCGTCGGAGTGAAATTTAAAACGTAATAAACCGACATATCGTAATTATCCATTACGTAAGCTGCATAAGCGGTTTCAGTTACATAATTTTTAAATATAAAGTTTAAATACTTGTTTATCTCAGGCACTGTACCGTTTGAGCGGATTAAAGATAATTTGCCTAATATTAATTGTCTGTATAAGTCTGTAGATAATGTTATTAATTCACCGTTAACATTATAAATTCTGTTAACTTTTAGAATTTTGCCCCAGAGATTTAACCCCCAATCCGTTGCGGTTGCAATATTTAAAAAATCATCAACAACCGTCTGCCAGTAGGTATTTAAATTTTCCTGATACCATGTATCTTTTTGAGTTATAAGACTTTTGAGATTTTCCGCATTCTCGTATTGCCATATAATATTAGGCAATAAGCTTGTGTCGAAATCAAAAACATCTAAAATATTAAAATCAGCCATTTATATTTACCGTTATGTTATCTGCCGCTATTGCGGGGGTTTCTGTGCAAAACAATTTAATAGGATATTGTGATAATTCACCGTTTGAATATATAACCGAGATTATATCCCCTGTTACAGGGTCATCATTATCGGATGTTACGCTTATGCCGTAATCACTTAAAGTTACGCTTTCACTGTTCAAAAGCCATTCGCTGCCGTTATAAGTAAAGTTATAAGTGCCGTTTTCGCTTACCTGAGAAGCAAAAGTATCGGAGTCAACGCTTGCCCATATTATACCGCTTGTGACGGAAGCTTTTATTATGCTTGCTATTGCGTGAGCGGTCGGAGTTACTAATCCTGCTTGTACCTTTGTTACACTTATACCGTATATTTCCGTATTCAAAAGGCTTGCAATTGTGAAAGGACTTATTAACCCTCTGATTTTAGGGGCTGAAAAGCCGTCCTCTTCATAATCACCATTGAAATAATTAATTATTGTATCTTGAATTGTTGCTGTCAAATCGGCATTTGATGTTGTTTCAGAAGTAACATCAACTTCAATTGTTAAATCTACGCTGTCAGGAACATAAAAAGTTACCGTATTTTTTGTGTTGTAGGTTTCATCAGTTATTGTAACCGTAGTATTACCGCACCAACCGCACCCCGCCGACTTTACGGAATATAAAGCCTTTGCGATATCTTCCGAATTGCCGCCGGCAACGCACACAAATACGCTATGTGCGGGGATGTCGATATTATCGAGGGTCAGTGCCGTTCCGTAAGGATTATCATAAGTAAATACATCATTTACACCGTCAACCTTGTAACAAACGCTCGCATAATTGCCGAATAGTGCCGTGCCTGAGAATATACTGTTTAAAATCCTTGTTTTATAACTGGTATCGCTTTCAATATTGCTGCCTACGCTTGCAATAGCCGTATTGGTTATTGTTTCCCAACCGTCAATACCTGTTGTTGTACTTGCAATAATTGTATTAAGTTCACCTATTCCAAGCTCAACAGGTCCGGTCGTGGAACAAATAAAAGTACCTTCCGCCGTACCGTCTTCATCTATTATAATCTCACTTTCCGCCTGCCATATAATGCCGTCATCAGTGCTAGCCTGTGAACCTGCGGGAATAACCGTATCCGCTATCCCTGTTACTGTTACCGCAACTGTTGAAGCAGTCGCTCCGTTTCTTGATATATCAAAATTCGCACCCCATGCATCAAGTGCCGTTCCTGCGGCTGTTGCTATGTTTATCAATACATTTGTTATTTGTGCGTTAAAAGCTATTGTATTTGCTCTTGCGGTCGTTTCTACGTCAATTAACCGCCCCTGCGGCGTGCTTTCTTCAAGTGATAAATCACTCCCTAATGCGGTTTGAAATTCCGTTTGTACTGCTGTTTGTATATCTGCTGTATCAGGGATTACAACCCCATTATCACCGTATGTATAATTTGCCCCAAAATCCGTATCAGCCATTTAGTGTAACCTCTCCGTAACTTGTTATTATTTGCGCTGTGTATGTGTAAACATCCTCATTAACTTCCCCCTCAAAAGATGATACCCTTTGTGTTTCATCCGTATCTTCAAGCTCATTAACTACTTCTTTTTGAAACAAATCAGGGTAATAAGGGCTTGAAAAAATTGTGTTAAAAAAGTCAATACCCTTTTCCGTGTTATATAAAAGCTCGCCTTTGTTGGTTTGGCTTTTATTTGTGAAAATATCCGCCATAGCGTTTATATCGGTTTTTACGGCAATATTACCGCTGTTATCAAGATAAATATCATTGTTCTCATTTATTGCTATTGTTTGCATATTGTGTTTCCTTTATCGGTGCAATAATGGTGCAATAAATTGCACCCTACTCCTGTTTATTGAGCTGTTCCTGTTGTTCCGCTGCCTGTTTCAACTCCTGAATGGATATGAGATATAAGACTTATTCCGCCTGCCGTTACGTCGCCCTGTGCGGTTATACTGCCTGATACTGTTACATCTCCATTGATTGCAACGGCTGAACTTGTTACGGTTACTTGACCGTTTATAATACTTATTTTTGTATTGCCGTCTGTTGATGTTATTAATAAAGCGTTTGTGTCATCTGATGATATTTCAAAACCGTTTACTTTATCGGGAATAAAAAAACCGTCCTCATATTTATGTTTTCTGTATGTTGCAGGTGTAAAAACGCTTAAAAACTGCTTAAATATTGAAATGTTTCTGTCGGCTGCAACTATCCAGCCTGTATCACCTGTACCAATCGGAAAAGATATACTGTAACCGCCGCCGCATAATATTAATACAGGTATATCAGACAGCGGCTTTAAGGTTAATTTATCGCCTGTCGAGTAAATATTTTGCTGCAAAATTTGAACGCTTGCTCTGTTTGTGGCTCTGTCATAGCTTATAATCTTAGCGGGGGCTACCTTTTCAAGTTTGGTTAATAAATTATCCTGTGTGAAAGTTAATAATCCGCTGTCATTTATTTCAGCGGGATTATATGAAGGGTATGCTATCGGCTCATTTGTTGACATTTTTATAAAATCCCTGCTTTTTTAGCTTTAATCTTGTTGTAAAATTGCTGTTCACGGCTTGCAAAATCAAAATTAAGCTCGTAAACTTGATAATAGCCGTTGCAGATAGGTAATTTAACGCTTTGTATTTGCACCCAATCACCGCATTTAATAGAGGGGTCTAAAAGCGTTGTTACGCTGACTCCGATATCATCAGGCTGCGGAATGCCTATCATCCCTGTATCTTTTGATATAAGCTTTGTATTGCCTGTTTTTTTGTATTCAGTTTTTTTATCTATAACAGTTAATACACCGTTATCCTCAAACATTGTTATATTATCAATCTTGTTAAATTCTCTTATTAATCCGCCCTTAGAACCGCTAAAATTAAACGCATTTAAGGTTTTTTGACTCTCGGACTGCCACGAAAAATCAAGCCCCAATGTATCAGCTATGCTTTTGCCTAAGTCCTGTGTTGTAACGTTGTTAATGCCGTAAGTTAAAGGTACTCTTTTTTCGTAAAAAAGGCTTTGGGCTTCAATATGCAGCCATGTATCAGGCATATCAGAGGGCAATGCCTTAAAAATATACCCTGTAAATATCCGCCCCCATCCGGTCTCTTCATAACCTGCATAAATATTAATTTTCTTTTTTACTTTGGCATTGACATAAGGGCTTGTATAGGTTGAAAGATACTCAATATCAGATTTTTTTAAATTAGCTATAGATACTTTGGCTTCCGCTGCAACGCTGCCCATTTTTCGGCTAACGCTGCCTTTTATCGCTAATCCGTCAAGCTGTTTTAACTGCTTTGTGCCGTTGTCTATAGTTTCTATCTCTACAAAACAGACTCTTGTGTTGTTCATAATTCATCTGCCGTTACAAAGTACAAATTGCAGGTAGTGCCAAAGTTCTCATAATTCGGGTAATTGTCATTCTCTGTTTCAAAAACAAAATTACCGCCTAAAATATCTATCATGTACTGATACGGCACTACATATTGATTAGAGCAGCACAAAAAAGGTATGCCGATTTGCTCGGAATTAACGCTTATACTCATGAATAAAGCGTTATTAACCGTCTGTAAAAGTACATGTATTGTATTCTCAATGCTGTCAAGCATTACATCAAATTCTTGATTGGCATAAGAATTGTTTAAATCTATTTGGTATATAGTCATAATTGTAAACTTTTGTAAAATAATTAATTAAAATATAAAACAAATACTTGATTTTTAAAACATATGATGTATAAT
>JAJQAZ010000170.1 GCA_021203545.1 Tannerellaceae bacterium
ATCGCTATGGATTTTTTAGGTGTTCAACTTCATTTTACAATCGACCAAAAAATAATAACCAAAGATGCCGCAATCATTGGAACATAAAAATTCATAAGCATCCGTACGCCGCCAAGTCCCTCCGCAAACGAAAGGAATAGTAATAATAACGATAATGCCATTGAATTTTCTTTTCGGACGATGTGAAATATCAATGCTAAATCGAGACAAATCAATATCATGTATGGTAGATAAATGGTCCCCCATGTACCATACCACATGTACCAAAAGCCAAAAGGGCATGTTAATATCGCTGCACTGTACACTCCAAGTTTTTTAAGTTTACATTCATGCATAAGGAAAAGATAGCATATCACATGAAGAGCAAGTATAATAGCCTGTGAAGCAGTTCTGGCTAAGTGCCAATTGTGTGGGAAAAGAGCTAGGCCGAGTTGAAGAGTCAGCTGTTGGTATAATACTCGAAGCTCAGTAGAGTAGTACCAATTTTTACTTATTATAAATTCTTTGCTTTTGTTAAGCTCATTTGCCAGTAGCATTTCTGCGGACAAATCACTGTTTATCAATTGTTTTCCGTAGATTAATTGGAATAAAACTGCAGCTAAATACATTGTAATTAAAAAAATCCACGGGAGAGCCGAAGCAAAGATTTTCTTTCTTTCATTCATAATGAATATACCCTAGACTTTCCTTTCGCTTTTGATATTCGTTTCTGCTACTATGTATATCGGTCTCTTTTTTGTTTCAAGATAGACTTTTGACAGATACTGTCCCAATATTCCTATACAAAACAACTGGATTCCACCAAGAAACAATATAATCGTTACGATAGATGCCCATCCCGCCACTGGGTCGCCAAAAAGCAGCCTCCGTAAAATGATAATAACCATAAACAGGAAGGCTGCAATGCAACTTACTATACCAGCTATTGAAGCCAAGGATAATGGAGCTGTTGAAAATGCCACCAGCCCTTCCAGGCTATACTTGAACAGTTTCCAGAAAGACCACTTGGTTTCTCCGGCCACGCGCTGAACATTTTCAAATTCCAGCCATTTTGTTTTGAATCTGACCCAGCTGAACATTCCCTTGGAAAAACGGTTGTATTCACCCAGCTCTAATAAAGCGTTAATAAATTGGCGGTCCATCAACCGATAATCTCTCGCACCATCCATCAGCTCCACCTGAGTGAGTTTGTTCATAATAAAATAGAACCGTCTGGCAAAAAAGGAGCGAATGGCGGGCTCTCCTTTTCGCGTAATGCGTCTTGTAGCGACTGAATTGTATTCACCATCTTTCAAAATCTGATACATTTCCGGAAGTAATCCTGGAGGATCCTGGAGATCTGCATCCATAATTACCGCATAATTCCCAGTTGCTGCTTTCAAACCAGCATAGATTGCAGCCTCTTTTCCAAAATTACGGGAGAAAGATTGATATACAACGTGGCAATCATGTTCAGCTAATGATTTCATCACGGAGAGTGTAGTATCCGAGGATCCGTCATCAATCAGCATAAATTCAAACTCTACATCCTTCATTTTATTCAAGACTTTTGTTATTTCTTTATAAAATATTGGCAGGGATTCCTGCTCATTATAGCAGGGTACGACGACGGTTATTCTGTCCATAAGAATCACACCTCCTGCCCGTTAATACGAAGCATCACTCAACTTAATAAGAATGATATCGTCGATAATTTCTACGCTTCCTTCATCTGGATAGTTGTTCATACTTTCTATCAGTTCTGTTGAAATGGAATCATATTCACTTTCAGAGCAAAAATTATAAGTTTTTCCCATAAACTGCTGTATATAACCCTTCCAACTATTTTGTGTACCGGAATACGTTGTCCAGACTGTCTTTCCGTATGGAGTAAGCCACTTCTGGCTGCTGCGCAGCGAGCTATATAATTCAGGATAATTTCCATCCTCCATATTTCCTACGATACATAACTTGTAATTGCTGGAAGTGTCCACCAATTCCTCAACGGAATCAACAAGAGCATACGCCACACTTTCCGTTTTAGCCATATTATGTTTAATATACGTCTGTCCCGCAGATTCGGTTATAATCATCGAATAACATACCAAAATGCAGCCGGTTGTCAGGGCTGTTCCCAGATATTTCTTTATCCGGGGATATACAGCAACAGTTTCTTCCCATTTAAAAGTCAGAGGGATGATATAGACATAAACGATAGACGGCAGCATTAAAACTCCGGTAGCGCCTGTAATTGAGACTTCAGGAGCCAAAATCACGATACTCATAAGCGCAAGTGGAATCAGAAGCAGAAAAACATTTGTAAAGAGAATTCGCAACCGGTTTTTCAAATGTGTGACAAGAAAAACCTCAATGTACAAAATAATAATCACAAAAGCAATCAGATTGATTTCGCATCTATACCCCCAGGTATTGTCCATAAAAGTCGTACCGAAAAAGAATTCCCAAAACCATTTATAAATCTGGATAATCTGTGTAGGAAGTTCCCTTATATCCAGGCTTCCCATAGAAGCAAAGCCTCTGGCCGAAGTGGAGGTGATTTCTGTGATTGCCTGAACGATTTTGTTTGATATTAAATATAATACCCCCCCCTCCGATGCCTGCAACAAGGTACGTTAAAGTCTGGCGCAGGATTGCTCTGACACCCTTTCCCTCAATAATCATATATAGTACATACATATAGCATATGGCAATTGCAGCAGTGATATATGACTGATAAATGGAGAGAGAAGCCGCAAACAAAATCGAACTGATTACAATGTGTCGGATGTTTCTATTTGTCAGCAGATATACAGCGAAGACAGCCAGCAAATAGCTGAGCATATAAAACGATGAACAATAGTAATATGTCAGTGTGCACCCCACATGAGGTGACGCTATTAGAATAGCTCCACATAAAACCTGTCTGAATGATCCCGATATTTCAAATAATTCAATAATCAGCAGGCTAACGGCCACAGCACATAACACAGCGATACAGCTGGTCAGAGTGGTATTAACAATGCCCTGACGAAATCGTTCCAATATGGCAATGCCAAATCGCCCCAGGCTGATTTCCCAACTAGCTTCCTGCTTGTACAAAGTGCCACTTATCAATGTGTCCGGATTTGCCAGAACTTCATTGATCTTTCCCATATATAGCATGAAACCAAACAGGCCCAGTATGAAAGCCGTTTTGCTTGAAACGTGTTTAAATTTGATCATCCTTTATTATTTATACCTCCCTCAGCCTTGAAGACACTCCTCATACAAAGCTTTCACTTGTCCGGCTATGGAGTCCCAGCTAAGACGCACCGAAAGGTCGGCCTTTCCTTTTCTGGCCATCTCGTTCGCTTTCTCCATATCATCCAAATAATAGCAGATTGCCTCTGCAAGTTCTCTCGAATTTCCAGCATTTACCAGAAGACCTGTTTCTCGATCCTTTACAACTGTCAGAAACTCGCCCTCAGATGTAGCAACTATCGGCTTTTCATATGCATACGCAAGCAGCACTACGCCGCTTTGATAGATCTGCAAATAAGGCAGCGCGACAATATCGGCTGCATTAAAATAATACTTTATTTCCTCGTCCGGGATGAATTTTATATCAGAGCGAACGGTATCCTGCAGCCCCAACTCTTCGATTAACTTCTGGTATATCGAATAGTCATCTTTCCACACCTTTCCAGCGATCAGGAGCAGTACGTCATTATATTGAACTTTAACTTCACGCATGGCACGGATCAGTACATCCACACCTTTGACCTTTTTTATCTGGCCAAAGAACAGTACTACTGGTCTGTCCTGCGATATCTTCAGCAGCTCTCGGCTTTCCTCTCTGGTTGCATTCTCAACATAATCCATATAATGGCCATGCGGAATATAGGATACTCGGCCCGCTGGCACAGCGAAGTCTTTTTGGAGGATCTGCTCATTCGATCTCGCCTGGTTGATGACTTTATCTGCGTGAGAATAAATTTTCTTATGAAAGTAAAAATCATAGAATCGTTTGTTAAATGGAAGAAGATCGTGTATCGTTGTCACGATTCGAATTCCCATTTTACGGAGCTTTTGGTGGTACATCCAGTCAAGCGGTGAGAAAATATACCATTGTACATGAACAATATCCATCTTCTCATCTTTACAGTACTGTACAATCCTTTCCCAGCTTTTCTGATAACTCAGCACCTTTCTTAAATATCCTTTTTCCTTACTATAGCTTCGGAAGCCGGCAAAATATGGAACATCGGCGTATGCTGACACATTGTCATCTTCTATTCCACATACGACTATATCTACATTTTGCCTGAGCAGAGCCCTCGCCAGGGAAAAAGTATACTTATTATTTACTTCCGGAATTTGATTTAATAATAGTATTCTCATATCACAATTTATTTCTCCAGTATGCAAGCATGTCCGCTATGGTCTGTTCCATTTTTATTTTCTGCTGCCATCCTGTAGCTTTTTTCAGTTTAGACACATTGCCAACAATAATCTTTTCATCTGTGGGGCGAAGCAGTGATTCGTCAACCTCAACTTGAAGCTCGTGCCCAAGCTCTTTTTCAATCATCTTTACAATGTCTGACATCTGATATATATATTCTGAGGAGACATTATATACCTCTCCCGGAGTTCCTTTCAGCGCAAGCAGTGTGAGCGCTTCTACCAGATCGCGTTGATCCATAATTGCCCTTCGCGTATTCAGATTCCCAACCTTAATTCTATAATCACCGGATATTTCGGAAAGAATTGCCCGATATGTGAAGTCAGATGTCACATCGTTTACTTTTCGCGTACCTGTGGAGTTAAAAATTCTCGCCCGGATACAGCGAATATGGTCATTCATATAATACTGAAACGCAAGAAGATCTTGTCCTACTTTGCTAACCCCATAAGGATGAAGCGGCTGCAACATCGCTGTTTCCTTTACATATATTTCTGATGTTTCTCCTGTTTCGCATAATTGATTTAATGTTTCGCCATACTCCGCACTGGAACAGGCAACCACCACCATTGGATCATAATCAGGGCAAAGGCTTCGCTCTTTTTTTACTGCCTCAAAGATATTGATTGTTCCGTTGACATTTGTATCTATGGTAGCTTGTGGATGCGTCCACGATACAGTCGGATAGCTCTGCGCTGCCAGATGATATATTTGATCTGGTTTAAAATCGAATATAATTCGCTCTATGGACTGATAGTAACGTACGTCACATTCTATCATTCTGATCTCATGCGAAATTTCTTTTATATCTGTTGTCGGCTTATAATAAGTCCCCAGTATTTCATCTCCCCGGTTATACAGCAGTTCTACCATATGACTGCCGACCATTCCACCGGCTCCGGTTACTAACACTCGCATTTTTTCAGCTCTCCTTCCGATAATTTATAATCATTCAAAAGTTTTCCTGATATCGATACAAGAAAGGGATTGGCATAAATAATGGGCAGCGCATATCTTAATCCGCAATTGTAATATGTAGGACCTGCAATACATACAAGTATTCCAATTGCTGATGGGATAAGCAACAATAATAGCTTTCCATGTCTACTGACTGATAACTTTATGGTCAAATATATGGCGATCCAAAAATGAACCCCACAGTTACACAACAGAGAAATCAGCGGAAGCTGGGAAAACTGGATAATAGCCCTTCTCAGGCGAGCTCTCCATTTAAACATATTTTCAAACTCGTCAAATTGCAGCTTCTCATCCAGGTTCTGGGTCGTGATAATAATACCATTGCTCTGCATACCGCCGACATTGACATAAAAGAATGCATAACAATTATTCAAAGTCGCTTCTAAATAAACTCCAGGATGTTTCAGAAACATACAAAACCATACTCTGAAATATGCTGGCAACATCTCATTTTTGCCGGTGTAGGTACCCTTCACACTATCGCTTAAATCCGGATTATACAGCTCAGCCAGATTTTCATAATCCAATACCTCGCTGATTATATAGGCTTCCTCTTCTGTAACTTCTTCCGGGTATTCCTTCACATATCTGGCGGTCTGCTGAAACGGGATAGATAACGCTTCTTTAACAGAACCAGATTGTATCCCCAAGGACGGAAGTAAAACGGAATTATAGGACGTATTAATTATAACTGTAGCGATAAATGGAAATAGTAAAAGTGTATATATCTTCTGGCGTTTGATTATATTGCACAGAATGAGCCCTATCAGCAGCGCATAAATAATATATATTCCATTATTTCTCAGCAGACAGACTCCAATTGCTGTCAGACCGATACAAATCATATGAAAAACCGTAGCCTTCTGTCCAAGCAAGCTCTCCGTTATCAGTGTTATCAGCAAAACTACGAAAATAGAATACAGTGAGTCCTTCATAACCTGTGTCAGATAATTAGAAAACAGAGGTATGACTCCATAGATCAGCAATGCAGCATATCGGAAGCGCTTTCGGACTCCCAAAGTTTTCATTACTTTGATTGTATAAGAAAGAATCAGTGCAGAAACTATCATCTGCAGTAATACATAGCAAAATATTCCGATGGATGCAGAACCCAGCAAGCTTATGCCTGCCCAAACAGCCCCCCCTATGAGGGCAGAGGCGGCTGGTGGCCAGTGTGAGGTCATTGTCTGGTATCCGAGAAATTGTTCAATCTGACAGTAACTGTCGTAGTCGATTCCTGCCGGATAACGAATAAGCGCCAAAGGCAACCAGCAGATCAACATAAAAATAAATGAAAGAAGAAATTCATGTCTGATATGGAATCGGCTGAAATTCAGCCTGGATATCAGCCGGTTTGCCTTGGTAAACGCAAGCTTAACAGCATGGGTCAGCCTTAACATTAGGCAAACAAGTCCGGCCCATGTAACCAGTGTCAAAATTATTTTCCACTTTGTGTCATAGAGGAAATACAGAGAATTGTTTTCCGCAAAGCAGTCACCAATGAGAGTAGCAAGTATAAATAAACCGAAGAAAGCAACTTCCCAGATGGCCATATGTGCATTGGAAGAACTCTTCCAGACGAAATACAGCACAAAAATAAAGAGCACCGTCTCAAAGATGGTACCCGAGAATAATATTTCCCTTAAATCAAGTAAAGAAATGCTTGCACAGGTTAGGATGCCATTCGTCTCTATCAGCAGGCTAAGGTATATCAAGGCTGAGACGAACAAGCACCGCAATATTCGAATGACATTATCTTGCATGAGTCAGATCTCCGGTTATATTTATGTGTCCCAGCTTAAAAAACCTTTTCAGCTCATCAGCGTTTCTCTTGCTAGTTTTCTACAATCCCCTCATATAACTGAACCTGCGTTGCGGTAACTTCTACACCGCTGGTGTGTCCGCTTGTCCCTGCATAAAGGTATACCGCATAAGTGTCATTTTCATTTTCCGGAATTGAAAAAATCCATTTCTGGATATCTTCGCAATTGGATTTGAAATAACGATTATAGACAGCTTCATTTGTGGATAGGTCTTGTAACGTCATCTGTGTATAAGAATCCACGCCACCGGACATAGATGTAGCATCAATTGTTAGTGTATATGTCTGCCCCGGTTCAAGGTTACTGCACACTACTTCGAAATTATTATCATTATTTTCTTGTGCATCAAGTCCAATGTCGCCTAAATTAAGGGCGGAATTGGAAACTGAAGTTTCTAAAAGAGCAGTTTCATATTCTTCAATACCAAACTCATATAAGGCAATACGAGAAAGATGCCCTTCATAAGTACACATAATGACGATATCCGGTGAAATTTCTTCAACATATTGCGCCAGAGTTCCATCCTCATACAATCGCAAATCAATTGTATAAACCTCCTGGAATTGCGTAGTCAAAAAATATTCATATGGGAGTTTAAAGGAATCCCCCATAAGTAAGACTCTTTGGTTGTTCCAGGCTTCTGTATTAATGGTGGTTCGTATTGGGAAATCATCATACATATATATATGATAGGGCACACTATTAAAGTAATCCCTTTTGTCCGCGTAACTTAAGTCCAAAATATTATCATAGTACGACCATGTAGATGAACCTTGTGATAAACCAGAATATGAATAGTTTGTTTCAAAATCAGGTTCATAAATTGAAATGTCATCTGTACCAGCATACATAGAGCCAGTTCTCTTTCCATGACTTCCTAAAAACCATTCTTCTAATACTGTTATTGTCCAACTCTCATCCTTTAACCATTCCTCATTATAACTCGCGATTTCTCGGTCAGAGAAATTCTCCATAGTGCATCTAACCGCTTCCAGTGCGGCTTCTGGTTTCCAATGGTGATCCGTTTTGAAAAACACTTCCTCAGTATCCCAGCCATTTTCTTCATACATGGCATTCATGTCAATAGTATTAACTTTACCTTTTGATAATGCGCTTATCATAGAATCTATGTTTTCAGAGGAAGAACTGCTATAACCTGGGGAGAATTCAGCATCATATATAGAAGCAGATGTAGGTACAAGGAGATACAAAAAATCAATCCCTCTTTCAGCTAAAAATTCGTTAAGTTGAATTAAATTTTCCAAATGTGATGTTGTATCCACGGTGCTTTCAAACTCAGCTAAATACCCATTTGCAAGTTTTTGTCTTTCATTTAAACTGTTTATTCCCAGTATTCTAGTTACATAACCATTCATATTTATAAAATCGTTTTTGAAGGAAAAGTTCTCTTGCAAAACCTCCTCAAATTCATCGGATAGATTTATAAATCCATGAAAGGATAGTTCCATATTTTTGACAGTATTTTTTACCGTTCCAGTAAAAGTACATATCATCATGTAAAATATAAATGCGAAAAAAACAATCGCAGGTGATATACAAATCAACGTTCGAAGTTTCATTTTGTCTATTAATCTGCGAAACATATATTATCCTC
>JAJQAZ010000054.1 GCA_021203545.1 Tannerellaceae bacterium
CTTTTTTGCTTACCTTGAAAAGTGCCTGAATGAAGCATTTAGAAGAGAAAAAGTGCCTGTTTTTATTTCTTTAGATATTTCATTACATATTTTGACAAAAATCATCCGTATGACCTTCTTTTTTCATGCAGATGAATTTCCGGATTCATGCGAATAAAATCAGAAAATCATGCAGATGAATCAGGAAAAATAGCCGGTTTTTCAAAAAAATCATCCTTTGCGGTGAAAAATAAGTTACTTTTTTCGTTGGTTTGACTCTAAAAAGCATATCTGTAAGATTAATAAATTGATTGCATAAAAAACTTACTGCTTACGAAGGGATAAAATGAACCGCATGAAACAAAATAGCACATTCTTTTGTATAGGATACTGACCCTTTTACTAACAGATTGTATTTACTGAATTTCATCAGAGGCGATTATTTCCACCTGCTACCCGGAGTGGTTCCAAATAACGATTTCTCGTGCTACTTCATTTAACACTTTGTCAGTTATTGACATTTTGATATTTAGCGACCCGGAACAAGTACGGAATAAAAACATTTATCTCTTTTATTTCCTATCAAATCAATCCCGGTTTTTATTTGTTATACCTTTATAGTAAGGATAATAAATAAAAGCTTTTAAGTCTATGAAAAAGAACATTTTCAAACTTTCTACCCAACAATTAAAGGATATTGCCGTCTCTTTACAAGATAAAATAGAGGAGGGACTGGCAAAAGAAAATGCAGAGGTTCAATGCATTCCTACCTATGTATATCCCAAAGCGGTTAACGTAACCGGTAAAGCATTGGTTCTCGATCTGGGAGGAACCAATTACCGGGTAGCAACTGTAGACCTGAATAATGGAAAAGCTACCCTGCATCCCGAAAACGGGTGGAAACGGGATTTGTCTGTTATGAAAACTCCCGGCTTTACCCGTGAGAAACTATTCCGGCAGCAAGCCGACCCGATCTGTGAAATTAAAAAAGAAGATGAGATGCCAATAGGATATTGTTTTTCCTATCCGGCGGAATCTTTACCCAATGGTGATGCCAAACTATTGCGCTGGACGAAAGGGGTAGATATCCGGGAGATGATAGGCGAACCGGTTGGACGGCCTTTATTAGAATATTTCAATACCCTTACAAAAACAAAATTTACCGGTATAAAAGTAATTAACGATACGGTTGCCAGCCTGTTTGCCGGATTAACGTATAGCAATTACGATGCTTATATTGGTTTGATTGTAGGAACCGGAACCAATATGGCTACTTTTATTGATTCGTCACGCATACCGAAACTGCTGGGAAAAAATATTCACCCAGGCCCTATTCCTATAAACCTTGAATCAGGTAACTTTAATCCACCCCATCTTACTGCTATAGATGATACAGTAGATGCCTGTTCGGATACAAAAGGCAAACAACGCTTCGAAAAGGCTGTTTCCGGTATGTATCTGGGCGATCTCTTACAGGCTGTATTCCCGTTTGATGAATTTGAGGATCGGTTTGATGCCCGCAAACTCACTACCATTATGGGGTATCCGGATATTCATAAAAAGAAATATGTTGAAGTCTCCCGGTGGATATATAAACGTTCAGCCAAACTGGTTGCAGCCTCACTGGCCGGATTAATCCTGTTATTGTTATCGCACGACGAAAACATCCGCCGCATCCGGCTGGTTGCCGAAGGAAGCCTTTTCTGGAGTCAAGACCGGAAAGGTAAAGATTATAAAAACATCGTCATGGAAACCCTTCATCAATTATTGATGGAATCAGGTTACCCACAGGTACAGGTCCACGTAGACAAAATGGAAGACGCCAATCTGATAGGAACAGCTATTGCTGCACTGTCTTAATTAAATGAAAAGTGAAAAGTGAAAAATTAATAAGAATACATACAAATGAACCTGTTCCCTGCAAAGGCGGGAATTACTTTTTGTTGGCCTTTAGCTGGCGCAGATTTAAATCTGTGCCTTAAACTAACAAACGGTAAAAAGCATACAGTATTTTCGCCCTTTCCTATTAGAGGCTAATATCTTTATTATCCTCAGGAAATCTTTTTTGTTGAAGGGTAGTTGTTTTTTCTTTACTGTTTGTTATTTCAGGCACAGATTTAAATCTGCGCCAGCTAAAGATTCTTTCAACTACTTTAAAACTTCATTACGACCTCTTCCAGATCTGTTTTAAACTGTTCGTATTCTTTCCGGCTGATCTGTTTGTTGTGGCTTAATACGATCAGTTCATGAGCAGGGAACTCCTGCCGGTAGGACGGATGAAAATGTGGGTAAGGATTATCATAAAATCCATTTCTTTTATAAAACTCAAACCTTCTGCGGGAAATGTCGTCAATCAATGGATCGATTTCCAGTAATACCGTTTTAGGTTGTCCGGAAGTAAAATCCTGCAACAGTTGGCTACCCCGGTTATTACCTCTGAATCCAGGATTAACAGCCAGATGCTCTATATAGATGTAGGAATCGAACTCCCAGTAAGAGATAAACGATAGTAAATTTTCATTTTCCGTAGTTATCTGCAAACGATAAGCCGGATGTGCAAATGCTTTTATCTGTTGCTCTTCTGTACGTTGTTCATGCAACGGGAAAGACGAATTATAAATTGTCCGGAACGGAATATACCAACGATCTTTAGTATTGAGAATATAATTTTTTTCCATGCAGCAAAGTTACAAAAATCTATAAAATGAACCGTCGTTCCCTGGCCGGAGAAGAGCATTTTTTGCAAAGAAGGGGATTTTTTGTTACATTTGTTGACGTTCTGTTATAATCAAAACAATTAACAATACTCAAAACTAAAAAGAAAGATTGCTTATGGTGAAAAAAAATCTGTTTGATCTCGAATTATCCCGGTTACTAAAACAATACAAAAACCGATTTCCGGCTTTATATGATCTGGCAATAGGGAGTAAAAATGTAGAGGAGTTTAAAACACAATTAACTTCTTACATTCGCTCGTGTCCGGTTCCGGAGATAGGTGAACGGGAAAATGAGGTCAAAGAACGGATTTTACGTTTGGTTGAATTCGATGGCAAAGAAATAGATGAACTTTCTACTGCTACAAAGTTACAGATACAAACAATTACTTCCCTGTGGAGATTTCTAAGGGGTGACCTGTCAGCCCATGTATCTCCAGATCTTTTGCTTGACCTTTACCGGCAATTTGAAATTCTGGAACAGGGAGAAATGCGGATGTGCGACAAAAACTGGCTGAAGAGACAAATGAACCGGTGGCCCGGTGGACTTGACCCCGAAGTAGTAGCCATTCGCAAAAAAAATAAACAACGAATCATTGAATTACTGATACGTAAGATCGATAAGCGTGTATCTCCTGCCTCACGTTATCAGTTTGCTCCAGGCATGACATGGGACGAGAAATATCAACAGGTAGAAGAGTGGTGGAACAGTAGCCGCTTTCATCTGGTAATGGCTGTTAAAAGCCCTACAGAACTAAACCTGTTTTTAGGAAATACACTCTCTGACGAGACTATGAAGTTGCTATTCCGTGCCCGGAAAAAACAGATGCCTTTTTTTGTTACTCCCTATTACCTCTCTTTACTCAATACCGGTTCCGGTGGCTACGACGACCGTACCATACGTACCTATATCCTTTATTCGGAAGAGTTAGTGGATACTTATGGAGATATCAAAGCATGGGAGAGGGAAGATGAGGTGGAACCCGGTAAACCCAATGCTGCCGGTTGGTTGTTGCCGGAAGGAAATAATATTCACCGGCGTTATCCTGAAGTAGCTATTCTGATTCCTGATTCCATGGGTAGGGCTTGTGGAGGTCTATGTGCTTCCTGCCAGCGGATGTACGATTTCCAGAGCCAGCGGCTCAACTTCGATCTCGAATCCCTCAAACCGAAAGATAGTTGGGATCATCGTCTTCGCCGCCTGATGCACTATTTTGAAGAAGATTCGCAACTACGCGATATATTAATTACCGGAGGAGACGCATTTATGAGCCAGAATGCCACTTTGCGCCGGATACTGGACGCTGTGTTCCGTATGGCTATGCGTAAAAAGAAAGCCAACGAGAAACGTCCCGAGGGCGAAAAATATGCCGAACTGCAACGGGTACGGTTAGGATCCCGGTTATTGGCTTATCTTCCCCAGCGGGTTACACCCGAACTGGTGGAAATTCTGCGCGAATTCAGGCAAAATGCATCCGTGATAGGTGTAAAACAGTTTTATATACAAACACATTTCCAGTCACCTCTCGAAGTTACTCCGGAAGCCTTGCAGGCTATCCAGGCTATCCAGGATGCGGGGTGGACCATTACTAACCAATTGGTTTTTACCGTAGCCGCTTCACGTAGGGGCCATACTGCCCGGTTACGGCAGGTACTTAATTCGGTAGGAGTAGTATGCTATTATACCTTTTCGGTCAAAGGATATCGTGAAAACTATGCCATGTATGCCCCAAATTCCCGTTCAATTCAGGAAAGTTACGAAGAAAAATCGTTTGGGTATATGCCAAAAGAGAAACGGGAGGAATTATATCAACTGATTCGTACCCGGCACCCGCTGGGAAAATATTTGCCTCGTTTTCTGAAAGAAAATAAGCTCTTGTTTGCCGGAACTGACCGGAATGTGTTAAATTTGCCGGCAATCGGAAAAAGTATGACATTTGTCACGGTTGGAATAATGAATGATGGGAAGCGAATCCTGAAGTTCGATCATGATTCCAGCCGCCGGCATAGTCCGGTTATTGACAGTCTGGGAGAAGTATACATCGTAGAGAATAAATCCGTAGCGGCCTACCTGCGCCAGCTCCGGGAAATGGGTGAAGACCTGAAAGATTATAAATCGATCTGGAGCTTCTGTGAAGGCACAACTGAAGCCCGTTTTAGTATCTACGAATACCCCCCGTTTGATTTCCGGGTAACAGAAAATATGACAAATTATTTATCAATAGGCAAGTAAAAAAGTGTTTCAGAACGAAAGAGATACAAGGCACGAACATGTACTGCATGTAGCCCGCCAGATGATGACGGCCGCCCGTACGGCACCCAAAGGAAAAGGGCTTGATATTATTGAGATCGGGATGGTTACGGGTGATGATATAAACCGTCTTTCCGGTGAAATGTTGCAGATCGCGGAAGAGACCGGATTGAAGTTCCTTTTGAGGGATGCTGATAACATCCTGCAGGCAGAAGCTGTTGTTTTGATAGGAACCCGCCAGCAGATACAATCTCTCAATTGCGGACACTGCGGATTTCCTACCTGTGCTTCCAAACCCTTACCGGTACCCTGTGCCATCAATACGGTAGATATTGGGATTGCCGTAGGATCGGCGTGTGCAACGGCTGCCGATCTACGGGTAGATACCCGGGTGATGTTTAGTGCCGGGTTGGCAGCCCAACGATTGGGTTATCTGGGAGAAGCAACCTGCGTAATGGCGATCCCGGTAAGTATTTCCAGTAAAAACCCGTTTTTCGACCGAAAACCGAAAGAAAAACAGGCGTGATGTTTTTTTAACATACTTACAGCTTGTTCTTACCGAACCCAAACGGTAGAATTCTGTTTATAGATATGAATTAAAGATAAAGTGCATGAACGTAAAGATAAAAAAGACACTCGTTATATCTTTCTGGACAATTTATTTGGCCATTGTCTTGGGAGTCGCATTTATTTTTATCGGGATAGCCCACGGCTGGATTGGTTATATGCCATCTGTGGAGCAATTAGAGAACCCGATCGATAAATATGCGTCGCAGGTTATTTCGTCGGATGGTAAAACGCTGGGGAGCTATGCCCATAGCCAGGATAACCGGATCTTTGTTAATTACAATGACCTGTCGCCTGACCTGGTAAGGGCATTGATAGCTACCGAAGATATACGGTTTCCTAAACATAGTGGAGTTGATATGCAGGGAGTTTTCCGTGCGGTTGTACGTACCGGAATAATGAGACAGACATCCGGTGGTGGGGGTAGTACTATAACCCAACAGCTCGCCAAGTTGCTTTTTTCGCCCCGGGCCGACAGCAAAGTGGAGCGCCTTTTCCAGAAACCCATCGAATGGGTAATAGCCATACAACTCGAACGCTTTTATACCAAAGAAGAGATCATCAATATGTATCTCAACAAATTTGACTTTCTTTATAATGCAGTAGGTATCCAATCGGCTTCGAGGGTTTATTTCGAAGCTACACCCAAAAACCTTACGACCGAAGAGGCAGCTACCCTGATCGGGATGTGTAAAAATCCTTCATACTTCAACCCGGTACGTTATAATGAACGTACCCGTGGACGTCGTAATACGGTGCTTGACCAGATGCGTAAAGCGGATTTTCTGACCGCACAGCGTGCTGATTCGTTGAGCAACCTGCCCCTGAAACTCCGGTTCAAACGAATAGACCACAAAGAGGGGCCGGCTCCTTACTTCCGCGAATATCTGCGGATGGTAATGACAGCCAACAAACCAGACCGTAATAAGTATGCCAGCTGGCAACAGGATAAATTTGTGGAGGACTCTATTTCCTGGGAAACAAATCCACTGTATGGCTGGTGTGCTAAAAATACAAAAGCCGATGGTGAGAACTATAACCTTTATACCGACGGGCTCAAAATTTATACCACCATTGATTCACGGATGCAGCAATATGCCGAAGAGGCTGTACGCGAACATGTGGGAGGATACCTCCAGCCGGCGTTCTTCCGTGAGAAAGCAGGTAGAAGTTATGCACCTTTCTCGCGCAACCTGAATCAGGCTCAGGTAGATACGATCCTGGTACGTTCAATGCGTCAGACTGACCGTTACCGGGCGTTGAGAAAACAGGGTTTGAATGACAACGAAATCAAAGACGAGTTCATGAAACCGATTGATATGAGTGTATTCAGCTGGCATGGCCAGATCGATACTATTATGTCGCCCATGGACTCTATCCGTTATCATAAAACTTTCCTGCGTACAGCATTTATGTCGATGGATCCACGCAATGGCCATGTCAAAGCCTATGTGGGAGGTATTGATTACAACGACTTCCAGTATGATATGGTCAACGGTGGCCGCCGTCAAATCGGTTCAACCATGAAACCCTTCCTCTATTCGCTGGCTATGATCGAAGGATTCACTCCATGTGACGGAACGCTTCATGTACAACAATACCTGCGCGACGAGAATGGCAAACCCTGGGTGCCCCGTAACTCAACCCGTGCCCGCGAAGGCGAATGGGTAACCATACAATGGGGATTACAACAATCGTCTAACTGGATTACAGCTTATCTGATGAGCAAATTGTCGCCTTACACGCTCGAACGGCTATTGCGTTCGTACGGGCTCAAAGGACATATTGATCCGGTAATATCGATGGCACTTGGTACCCCTGATGTGTCTGTAGGGGAAATGGTTAGTGGTTATAGCGCATTTGCCAACCAGGGAGTCCGTGTAGATCCGTTGTATGTAACACGTATCGAAGACTCCTACGGTAACCCCATTGCTCATTTCAATCCGCAGATGGTAGAAGTACTGCCTGAAGATGCAGCCTTCAAAATGCTCTATATGCTGCGTTCCGTAATTGATGGAGGAACCGGTAGCCGTATACGCCGTATTTATGGGCTTACAGCCCCGATGGGCGGTAAAACCGGTACCACCCAGAACAACTCCGACGGTTGGTTTATGGGATTCACTCCAAGCCTGGTAGGAGGCGTATGGGTAGGTGGTGAAGAACGTTCCATCCACTTCGACGGTATGAGTATGGGACAGGGAGCCGCTATGGCATTACCGGTTTATGGCCTCTATATGCAGAAAGTTTATGCTGATAAAACGCTGGGGTATTCCCAGGAAGAACAGTTCGACGTACCTGCTCAATATGCCAATCCCTGTCAGACAACCGCTTCAATAAATAGTGAGCCGGTAACCCAACCCGACACTGGTGGCATCGACAAAATGTTTGAGTAATCAAATCAGGATAAATAGAAAAAGGCTGTCTCAAAATGAGATGGCCTTTTTTATTTAATTGAATAGAATTATTATCTTTGATAGGTTAAATGAACCGTTATGAAAAAGAAAAATTTGTTCTGTTTGGTTCTATGGATCAGCTATTTTATTCCTTGTTATTCGCAGCAATTAGTTGCATGCAATCTCCCTTACACTATCCTGAGTGAAGAAGAATGGCAGGTATTGGAGGAAAGTATAGACGAATCGCATTTTGTTTACCGGGCGGAATCAAGAGGAAATCTGAAGGGCATTCCGGGACTGGTATTAAATCCGGATTCAATCCGCATGATGATTCAGGATGAAGTGGAAATACGCTGGAAGAGATATGATTGGATGCCGGAAGATGAAGAATATGTATGCGGCCTAATCTTGTCAAACGGGATGAGACTTTCTTTTATGCAGGTTTCTAATCTGATTGGGTACGACCCTGATGAGAAAACTCTTTTCCTTGGTTATTATCCGGGTATTTATTTGCCATAGATTTGCAGACCGGGTGGGATAAACCACTTGCACGCGATTGCTATCCATCCGTGGCAAGGTTGGGAACATAGTTAATTAGTGGGATAAACCACTTGCACGCGATTGCTATCCATCCCCAAACGGATGTCACAGGGTGATCTATCAATATTATCGAAGTAATTTTGATGCTCCTTTTATGATTCAATAATATCAGGAAGAATCCGGTTTGTTTTACGATCTCTGTTCTATGTCGGATTTTAAAACGATGGAATATAATCAATTGTATCGTTTCTGCTGGATGAATAATACACTTTTGATTCATTTTACTGATAATGACTCAAAGAATAGATATATACAAATTAATTTGAGGAGGAATGAATT